>NZ_JBOFOC010000102.1:0-8443 GCF_051659245.1 Microbulbifer sp. | reverse complement strand
CCGGGACCGCGGAGCTCCAGCTCCGCAACGCGGCGCCAGCCGCGGATCAGCATCTTCAGGATTATTTATGAATCTCCGGAATCCTCGTCCCTCTCCTCGATCTCCGTCATCACCTTCTGCACCAGCTTGACGCGGCCGGACTTTACCAGCGCATCCCGCAGCACATATTCGATCTGTGCGTTCAGGCTGCGCAGGTCGTCGTCGGCCCAGCGCTGCATCGCCGCCAGCACCTGCTCGTTGATTCTCAGTGGAAAGGCTTTCTTTTTCGCCATAATCGCGCTGGTCCCTCAATAGAGGCTGCCGCTGTTGATCACCGGTTGCACCTGCTGTTCGCCGCAGATGACAACCAGCAGGTTGTTGACCATATTGGCCTTGCGTTCTTCGTCCAGTTCCAGTTGGTGGGATTCCGCCAGGGTGGAAATCGCCTCGGTGACCATTTCCACCGCACCGCGCACGATCAACCGGCGGGCCGCCAGCACGGCGCTGGCCTGCTGCTTGCGCAACATGGCCTGGGCGATTTCCGGCGCATAAGCGAGGTGGCTGATGCGCGCCTCTATGGCCTGGATACCCGCCTTGCCCAAGCGCTCCTGCACCTGGTCGCGGATTTTCCCAGCGATGCTCGCGGGGTCGCCGCGCAGGGAGAGGACCTCCTCGCTGTGGTTGTCGTAGGGGTATTCATTGGCCACATTGCGCAGCGCCGCCTCGCTCTGGATGGTGACAAAGCTCTCGTAGTCGTCCACCTCAAAATGAGCCTCGGCCGAGTCCACCACTTTCCACACCACCACCGCGGCGATCTCGATGGGGTTGCCATTGGCGTCATTGACCTTCAGCTTGCCGCTTTCAAAGTTGCGCACCCGCAGCGAGATGGGTGTGCGTTTGAAAATCAGCGGGTTGGTCCAGCGCAGGCCGGTGGCATGCTCCGTGCCCACATACTTGCCGAACAGCTGCAGTATCTTCCCCTGGTTGGGAGCGACCATAAACAGTCCGTGCCAACAGAAAGCGACGATGACGGCCGCCAGGCCCCAGCCCACAGCCGAGGCGTCCGCCGCCACCAGGCCCCTCACCAGCATACCGACGGTGACCAGTTGCAGCAGAAGAAGAACCGCGACCATCCAATAGCCGTTCACAGTAAAAGCCTTTTTTTCGGTAATCATCGAAATTCTCCTTTTTTGGTATCATTGTGATATCACAATAACATCAAACAAAGAGCTGGCCAACTGTTCGACGACACTAATGAGGTGCTGTTTCGGGGGAGCAACAGCGAAGTTGCCCAGTGGCTGGCGAACAGTCACTGGGCATAGGATGGGACGGAGTGGGCAATTGGTTCCAGGCGTGCCGTGGGAGCCTGCCCTGCAGGCGATTGAGGTAGCGGGGGCGCCCGTTTCGCCAGCAGGGCAGTCGTAGGGTGCGCCGTGCGCACCAAAAGCCTGAGGCCCCCACCAGTCCTGGAGCGGTGCGCATGGCGCACCCTACGGTTGAACTCCGAAACTTGAGTTAGTAACTGCCCACCAAGTTGAGGAACCAGCCGCGGTGCTCGTAGTCGTGGCGGCTCAGGTCGTCGCTGAAGTCGGTGAAGTTGTAGCCGATCCCCATGCGGAACTGCTCGCTGATGTCGAAGTCCAGGCTGGTCAGCAGCCCCTGGCGCAGTCCGGAGCGACGCACGTCCAGCCAGCGGTACTCGGAGAGCCAGCTCCAGCGGTCGAAGGGGTACCAGCGCATCTGCAGGGCGGCAAAATTGGTGGTGCTGTCGAACCAGGGGCCCTCCCCCCGAGCCAGGCGCACCTCGCCGCGGCGGTGCGCCAGTTTGCCGCCGAACTCCCAGGCCGGCGCCGCCCGCCAGATGCCCTCCAGGGCGAGAATCCGGCTGCGCTGGTCGAACTCGGAAAACACCGCCTCCTGTCCCAGGCTGGAGCGATCGTAGAGCCAGGTGTAGCGGCCCAGCAGAGTGTAGCGGCCGTGGTCCCAGGGCCGCCAGGCGAAGCCGAAGTTGGCCTCGCCGAAGCGGGCACCCGCCTCGGCGTCGATCAGGTCGCGGGTATCGGCGAAGTTCAGGCGCGCCGAGAGCCGCCAGGATTCGTCGAGTTTGTGTTGCAGCCGGTTGGTGGTCACCCACTGGCGGCGGCGTTCGGCGCCGTTGTCCTCCCGATGTTCCAGCTTGGTGGTCCAACTGGTGCGCGGAGCGCTGATGCCGCCGTGCACGCTGACCGCTTCCCGCTCCACCTCTCCCCGGGTGCTCTCCAGGGTGGCATCCTGGCGGGTGAAGCCGAAGTTCCAGCCGCGACTGGGATAGAAATCCACGCCGTAGGTGTGCGCCAGCCCCACCTCCGGTCCCTCCTTGAGCCACTGGCTCTCGTTGAACACCCGCACCTGGTGCGAGGGCTGCCAGCGCTGCCCCAGGGTAAGACCGCCGGGCCGCGCGCCGGAGGACAGCGGCGGGCGGTCGGTGGTGTCGGTGGAATCGGTGTAGGAACCGTACAGGGTGTGCTGCATGTTGCGGCGGATTTCGGCGCCCACGGTAGTGGCGTCGCCGCGGTCGCCCCAGGTGGATTCGCCGCTGACCCGGTAGCGGTCGCCGAACGCAAAGCGGCTGCCCAGGGTGACCGCGTCGTTGTCGGCGTAGGCGCCGCCATCGTCGTCCACCGTGAACTGCCCGACGGTGTAGATATCCTGCAGCACACTGCCGAAACTGAGGGTGTAGCCCACGGCGGCGAGGGTGCCCACGGCGCTGTCGCCGGCGGAAGTCTCGGTCACCCGGCGCATTTCGCCGGTGAACTGATGGCGGTCGGACGGCGCCCAGTCGCCGCGCAACTGCGCCTGTTCGATTGCCTCGTCGCCCCGGCGGCGCTCACTCCAGCGGCCGGTAATGTCGAGCTGTGCGGAGAGCTCGCCAAAGAACTCCCCGCCGGTTTCGCGCACCGGCAGGCCCAGGTCGAAGCGCCCGGAGGAGAAATCCCCGTCCACGTCGCGCCACCAGCCGCCCAGGGTCCAGTCGCGGCGGCTCCAGCCCAGTTCGCGCAGGTTGGCCCGGGCCTCGACGGAGTTGGCGCGGCCGCTGCGGCCCGGCAGTTGCGGATTGCTCTGGATGAAGCTGAGGCCGCCGTCGTCGGAAAAGAAGATGGGGGCGACAGAGGCGCTGGTGTCCGATTGCTCCAGCTTGAGATAGGTGCCCCTTCCCGCCTGCAGGGTGACGTCGCCCCCGCGCAACTCATAGTCCTCGCCGGAGCGCGCCTCGCTGATATAGGTGGCGCCCAGGGCCAGGTGATCCCCCAGCCAGTGCTTGCCGCGCACGCCGGCGGCGAGATTGTCGCTCTCGAAACCGGTGGGCACATACTCGTAGTCCACCAACAGCATGTTGTCGTATCCCCTCAGCGGCTGGTCTCGAGTGATGCTGGGCAGGCGGTCGAGGCTGGCCTGCGCCAGCGGGCGGGTGAGAATCAGCCGGCCCTGCAGCTCGTCGATCTCGTAGTCGACCCCGCGCTCCAGGTCCACGCGGCCCTCGACGCGGCCGGTGGTGGGATCGCGCAGTTCGAGCACCACCACGTCCGAGCCCGGCAGGAGATCCTGGTGGCGCAGGTAGTAGAGGCTGCCGCCGGTGCCCAGAAACTCGCTGTGGCCCGGCGCCGTCTGCGCCTCCGAGGCGAAGGTGGTAAGGCGTGTGCGGGGCTCGCCGTCGTCGGTGCTACCCCGGCTGCGCAAGTTCAGTGCCGCGCCGTAGAGGCTGCGGGTGTACTGGCCGTATTCGGTGTCCCGGATACCGGTCTGGAAATTGCCCCACAACACTTGGCTTTGGTCCCAGTCGACGCGCACGTAGAGACGGCCCTGGGTGTCGATATCCCGGTGTACAGTGGAGTCGTCGCCGTAAACCGGGTAGTACTGGTCCGGGTCCAGGCGCCGGAACACGTCCTGGGCGTCGGCCTCGAAGAAGCCGCTGAACAGTTCGTCGGCCTCGCGCTCGCGGGTGTCCGCCTGGGCGGTGACCAGGTAGCGGCCCTTGATCTTGCCCTTGAGGTAGAAGCCCAGGCGACCTTCGGTGAGAAAATCGTCGTAGCGGTCGCCGTCGCCCAGCGGCTCTACGGCGCCGCTGACCCGGCTTTCCGAGAGGGTGAGGTCGGCCAGCGCCACCAGGAAGAGGTAGCGGCCGGACACATCCATCTCCAGGTGGCGGTGGATAGTCTCGCCGCCGCGGCGCAGTTCGATATCGAAGGGGTGGCGCCCCACCGGCACCAGGTACTCGGCCACGAAGCGGCGCTCCGTGCCCACGGGGAGCGCCCGGCCGTTGATGCTGAGGTTGAAGCCTTCCGGCAGCTCCTGGCCGCGGATACGCACCCGCGAGCCGTACAGGGGGATATTCTGTCGGCGCAGCCCGTTGCGGCCGTAGATCTCATCGGCGGCCGCCAGCGAGGCCCCTCCGCCGTCGAACTCTCCTTCGAGCGATACCGCCCCGCCCTGCGCCAGCGCGTTCACTCCCGCGCCGCCGCGCACTACGGCGGGTGGTGCCAGTTGCATGGTGCCGGCGACGGTTTCGTCCATATTGCCGTTCCCGTCGTAGGCCCGCAGGACATAGGTGAGTTCGTCGCCCCGTCGCAGGCGCAGCCCTTCTGGCAGCTCCCCCAACCATTCGGCCGCGCCGAAATTGGAGAGGGGTACCCGGACCCGGGTCAGCGGCGCCAGCCGGTCCACGTCCTCCGCCCGGTAGACAACCACCTCCAGGCGCTCGATAAACGCCGTGTAGTTGCTGTAGACGTGAAAGCGCACCGGCTCGACGATGCGCCCACCGGCAAAGGGCACCAGCGGCGCGGCGGCGACGCTGAGGTCCGGCTCCACCATCGCGGGATCCTCGGTAGCCCAGATGATGCCGCCCCCGTCCAGGTGCACCGCAAAACGCCCCCGCGCCACCGCCTTGCCCGGCGGTGCGTCGGGCATACCGATCTCCACCCGCCGGTTGGGCTGCAGCTCCCGCCGGGACGCCGGCTCACTCTCGCTGCGCGTGATGATCCGCACCACCGTCTCCCCGGGATCGGCCTCATTGGCAAAGGCGGTCGCGGCGGCCAGTGCGGCCACCGGGAGCAGCGGCAGGCGCTGCATTATCCATTTCCATTTCGCGGCACTCACAGCTGCACCTCCCGGTCGGCAAATTCTCTCCCCTCATCCACTTCCACCCGCAATCGCTCCCTGGTCTCCGGGTCGAGTTCCGCGGCGATGGCGTCGTAGACGGCACGCGCGCGGCGCAGGCCCAGACGCCGGTTGTACTCGGCGCTGGCGCGGCGGTCGGTGTGACCCACGATGGTGACCCAGCCCCCGCCGCGCGCTTCAATCCGCCGCGCCACCGCGCGGATCAGTTCGCGGTAACCCGGGCGGACCTCCGCGCTGTCGGTATCGAACAGCAGGGTGCCGAGCTTCACGCCGCCGTCCAGTCGCGCGAGCATTTCCGCGTCCACGTGGGTGCGCAACTCTACGCCGACGCGGTCGCGCAGCTCCGACGGCAGTTCCGCCAGCAGCGCCTCCCGCAGCGATTGCGCGCGCTCCAAGGCCAGTCCCCCGGCCTCGGCGTGGCCGGTGATCACCAACTCGCCGCCGCGGTAATCGCGCACCCGCGCGGCCATCTCCTCGATCGCCGGCCGGTGACGGGGATCGATGTGCGCGCTGCCCGGCTCAAACAGCACCTCGCCCACGGCCATCTCCACGATTTCCGCGGGCGCCTCGAGGGGCTGCCCCGGCGCGTGCACGCCGAAGTCGAAGCGCACCGGCACCCCCTGGGTGACACGCTTGATCAGCGGATTGCGGGTGGTGGGCACACTCCCCGAGGGCAGGGACGCCGGATCCACCTTCACCACAAAATTGCGCCCGCGGGCGAAATTGGCCACGTCGATGCCCTCCAGGTGGTAGCGCCCGTAGGCGTCGGTTTCCACGATCAGCCCCTCGATGGTGGCCAGGCGCACACCCGGCAGGCCGGCTTCGTCGACGCCCTCGTTGCGGATCTCGTATTCCACCAGGTAGTCCCCGCCCGCCGCGGGCGAGACGCGGCGGCGGATGCGCAAGTCCTGAGCGCTGTCGCCCGGCTTCGCCGCCGCGACCCGCACCTCGCCTCCGGCGCCCATGTGCAGTTCGCTGCCCTCGGCACTGCGCAACACCAGGTCACTGGTGAATTCGGCCGCGCGCAGCCGCTGGGCGACGACGATTCGGCGCCCCTCCCCCCGCGACTCGCTGGCGCGGCCGCGCAGCTCGCCCAGGTCCAGGCCGCGCAACAGCGGCGCGCTGGCGTCCGGCACCGGCCGGGGGCCGTCGCCGCGGTCGATGGTGGTGCTGCCCGGCACGTAGGCCCGCGGGGCAAAACCGCCCCGCAGCTGCAGCCCGGTGGCCCGCGCGCTGTCCTGCCAGCCGTCGCCGTCGCGGTCATCGAACACGGTGCCGAAGATGCGGGTCTCCTCCAGCAGCGGATCGGCCACCAGGTACACGGAAGCCCGCGCGGTGTTGCTGATAGCGTTGCCGTTGCGCTCAACGACGGCGCTGTTCACGAACTCGCCGCGCACCACACCGGGGCCCACCCGCAGCAGGTAAGTAGCGGTGAGGCTGGCGCCGGCGGCCAGGCGTATCCCTTCGATGCGGATCGGGTCCCCGTCGGCCAGCACCGCCTGCCCGCCGGCGCCGCGGAGGCGCAGCGAGTCCGCCACCAGGCTGAAGCCGGGCGGCGGCGTATCCACCAGCGCGACGCCCTGCACCGTCCCCTCGCTGACGTTTTCGGCCACCAGTTCATAGCGGATCAGGTCGCCTACACGCACCTGTTGCGTCGCAACGCTCTTGCGCAGACGCAACGGCATGCCGTCTTCCACCAGCAGCACCACCCGGGCGGTGTCGCAGTTGTCGGGGTTCAGCCGCTCGCAAATGCGGTAGTCGATCGCGTAGGTTCCCCCCGCTGTGGCCGGTGCCACCGCCAGGGAACCGTCCGGGTTGAAGCCCAGTCCCGCGGGCACCTCCTCCGCAGTGAGTTCGACGACGGCGGGATCTATCGCGATACCGTTCAGGGTGTCGTTGCCCAGCACCGACGGCAGGCCCCCGCCCTCCGCGCCGTTGATGGTCGTCCCACTGAAGTCGTCATCCACGGCGACGATTTCCGGCGCCACCACCAGTACCGTGACGGTGGCGGTATCGCAGTTGTCCGGATTGGCGATTTCACAGCTGCGGTAACGAACGGCGTAACTGCCGGCCGCGGTGCCCGGCGCCACGGTTATGGAGCTGTCCGGGTTCAGCGTCAGCCCCGCGGGTATTTCCAGCGCGGTGAGTTCAACGGCGCTCAATGCCATCGCATCGCCGTTCAGGGTGTCGTTGGCCAGTATCAGGGGCGTGGTGCCACCATTGGCACCATTGATCGGGAAAACGCTGAAATCGTCGTCGGCGGTCTGGATTTCCGGCGCGACCACGCTCACGGTCACCACGGCGGTGGAGCAGTTGGAGGTATTCGTCTCCTCGCAGATCCGGTAAGTAAAACCGTAATCGCCGGCGGGCGCGCCCGGTGCCAGGCCGACCGAGCCTGTGGCCGGGTCGAAACTCAGTTCCGCCGGCAGCGTATCCAGCGGCGTGGCGGTGACGTCCACCGGGTCCAGCGGCCCACCGTCCAGGGTGTCGTTGTCGAATACGCTGCCCAGGTCCGCCGCGCCGTCGGCGCCGTTGACCGGGCCGTAACTGTCGTCGGCGGCGGCGATCTCATTGGGCGCCGCGGCGACCGTTTCGCTGTCCTCCGCCGGTGTCAGGGTGCCGCCCGCGGGCACACCGCTGGCGCTGGCCAGGTTGGTCACCGAACCCGCGTCCAAATCCGCCTGGGTCACGGTGTAACTGCCGGTACAGGTGGTGGATTGCCCCGGTGCCAGCACGGTTGCCGGACAGTCGACCGACGGGATCTTATCGTCGCTTACGGCGATATCGCCGACGGTGACGTTACCGGTGTTGGTCACCAGGTAGCTGTAGTTGATGGTATCCCCGACCGCGGCATAGCCGCTATCGGCCGCACTCTTGTCCAGGCTCAGTGCGGGCGAAGCGCTCAGCGCCGTGCTGGTGCTGTCATTAGCACTGACCGGATTGCTGCCCGGGTCGGTGCCGCTCGCTGTCGCCGTATTGTCGACGGTACCGGCATCAACTTCGGCCTGGGTAATAGTGTGGGTGCCGCTGCAGGTTGCGATTGCGCCAGGAGCCAGGGTCGTGGTGTCGCAGGTCGCTACCGCATCCAGTTGCGGGTCGTTGATGGCAATACCATCGATGGTGACATTACCGGTGTTAGTGACGGTAAAGGTGTAAGCGATGGTATCCCCAGCGCTGTTGCCGCTCGGCGCGCCGGCAACTTTGCTCAAATCCAGAGCAGGCGAAGCCGTTAATGCCGTGCTGGTACTGTCATTGGCACTGACTGGATTACCGCCCGGATCAGTAGCGTTCGCCGTCGCCGTATTATCGA
>NZ_JBOFOC010000101.1:0-3331 GCF_051659245.1 Microbulbifer sp. | reverse complement strand
CCCGAAGGGAGCCCCCCAGATTGCCCACAGCGGCGTTGCAGCTCTTGAAAATGGAATGACCATTCCCTGCGAGCTGCGCCTAACTGTGGACAATCTGGGGGGCTCTGGTATCACTATTTAGTTCCATACAGGACACTAGTTAACGCTCTGCTTGTCGCTGTCCTCTTCTTCGCGGTGCTGGGCCAGGGCCGGCTGCTCGAAGCGCTCCAGCTGCGCCAGCAGTGGCTGCGTCTGGGTTTTGAAGCGGGCCATTTCCGCGGAGGGGATCGATTTGGCCTTGGGCAGTTTGCGCACGATGGTGGCGGGGTTGCGGTGGCGGCCGTCGACCAGGAATTCGTAGTGCAGGTGCGGGCCGGTGGCGTAGCCGGTGGAGCCGACCTTGCCGATCACCTGGCGCTGCTTCACCCGCTGTCCGCGTTTTACCAGGCGCTTGCTCAGGTGCAGGTAGCGGGTGACGTAGCGCTCGCCGTGCTGGATAAATATATAGTTGCCGTTGGGCTTGCTGTAGCCGGCCCGGACCACGCGGCCGTCGCCGGCGGCGTATACCGGCGTGCCGGTGGGCGCGGCGTAGTCGGTGCCGTTGTGCGGACGGCGGGTCTTGAAAATGGGATGCAGGCGGCGGGGGTTGTAGTGGGAGCTGATGCGGCCGATATCCACCGGGGTGCGGATAAACGCCTTGCGCATGCTTTTGCCATCCGGCGTGTAGTAGTTGGTGTCGCCGTTGACGTCGGTGTAGCGCACGGCGCTGAAGGTCTTGTCCTGGTTGGTGAAGGTCACCGCCTGGATGGGCCCGTCGCCGATCTTTTCCCCATCCAGGAACTCTTCATCGAAAATCACGCTGAAACGGTCGCCTTTGCGGATGTCCAGGGCGAAGTCGATATCGGAGCTGAAGACGTCCGCCATAGCCATGATCAGGTTGTGGCTCAGGCCCGCATCGCTGCCGGCCACGAACAGGGAGCTCTCGATCTCTCCGTGGCGGTAGGCAGTGTAGCTGTCCGCCTGGCGCTGGTGCAGGGTGTATTGGAAGTCGTCGGATTCGTCGCGTTTGAATTCGATCCGGTTCAGGCGGTCGCGGTACAGTTCCAGGCGCTGCAGTGCGCCTTCGCTGTCCGTGCGGAAAGTCAGCTCTTCTCCGGGGGTCAACTTGGCCAACTGGCGGGCCTCGTCGCTACTGGCCAGCAATTGGTACATCTCCGCGCTGCTGACGCCGGCTCGCTGGAACAGGTCCGACAGAGTGTCGCCGTTCTGCACTTCCAGGTTCTGGCTGCGCAGTTCGCGGCCGGCTGGGTCGTTGTCGACGAAATCCGTTCTGGCGGCATCGCTGTCGATGGAGGATAGGGTCACCGGTAGAGAGTGCCTCTTCGCCTCCACTTCCGGGGTGGAGACAAACAGGGTCAGCGCCAGGGCAAAGCTGGCGCCACAGGCAGCCAGGGCGTGGGTGCGCGGAAAGTGCTGGCGCAGGGCGCCGAACAGGCGCGGCGGCGATTTGCGATGGTTCTGCATGGTCTTAACAGGTGGCGCTACTTGTGATTGTTATCCGAGCTCTCGGCGTCCAATGCCTAAAAAACGAACACTGAAGCGGCTTTATAACAAAAATTCTGTCGCCGTTCACGGGATAATTGACCTGTCCGTCCATGTTTCAGTTCCTCTGCTCTGTTCCCTGGGCAGTGGTGCGGGCGCTTGTATTTGGCGCAATATCCGGTAATGTTGCAGCCCGTTTCGCCGCCGTTCGGCGGTATTGATCAACAGATACGTATTTGAAAGGGGAAACGATGGCCGGGGTCGACGCGACACTGCTCAAAGACTTGGACCGCCGTGGACTGATCAATCAGGCCACTGGTGACGGCGAGCTGACACAGCATCTGGCGGAGTGCCGGACTCTCTATTGCGGTTTCGATCCCACTGCGGATTCCCTGCATATTGGTAGTTTAGTACCACTTCTCACCTTGAAGAGGTTTCAGGCGGCAGGACACAAACCGATCGCTCTGGTTGGCGGTGCCACCGGTCTGATTGGCGATCCATCCTTCAAGGCCCAGGAGCGGAGCCTCAACAGCCCGGAAGTGGTCGATGGCTGGGTGGAGAAACTGAAACGCCAAGTGTCGCAGTTCATCGATTTCGACTGCGGAGAAAACAGCGCACTGGTGGTCAACAACCTGGACTGGACCAAAGACCTCAGCGTGCTCGATTTCCTGCGCGATGTAGGAAAGCATTTCTCCGTCAACAATATGGTGAACAAGGAATCCGTCAAACAGCGGATCCAGCGCGAGGGTGAGGGCATTTCCTTCACCGAGTTCGCGTACATCCTGCTGCAGTCCATGGATTTTTCCGAGCTGTACCGGCGCCACAACTGCACTCTGCAGATTGGCGGTTCGGACCAGTGGGGCAATATCACCGGCGGTGTGGACCTGACCCGGCGCCAGCACCGCGGCAAGGTATACGGCATGACCCTGCCGCTGGTGACCAAGGCCGACGGCAGCAAGTTCGGCAAAACCGAGAGCGGCACCATCTGGCTCGATGCCAGCCGTACTTCCCCCTATGCCTTCTACCAGTTCTGGCTGAATACCGCCGACGCGGACGTATATAAGTTCCTGCGCTACTTCACCTTCCTCAGCGTGGACGAGATCGAGGCGATAGAAGACGCCGACCGCGAGCGTGCCGGCAGGCCCGAAGCCCAGGGCATCCTGGCGCGGGAAGTGACCCGGCTGGTACACGGTGATGAGGGGCTGGCGGCCGCGGAGCGGATTTCCCGGGCGCTCTTTTCCGGGGAAATCGCCGGGCTGTCGGCGGGTGATCTGGAGCAACTGCGCCTGGACGGTCTGCCCAGTTCCAGCCTGCCGGCGGAATTCGGCGGGCAGAGCCTGATCAACCTGCTGGTGGAGGCGGGGATGGCCCCGTCCGGCAAGCCGGTGAAAGACGCGCTGGGCCGCAAAGCGGTCCTGGTAAATGGCGAAACCGTGGGCCTTGAGAGCAACGCCGAGCCGCAGTCGGTGTTCGCCCCCGGCAGGGCGTTGGCCGGCCGCTTCTTTATCGTGCGCCTGGGCAAAAAGAAGTACCACATGTTTGAGCTCGCGGGCTGATTTCGCAGGGCAATCCCGCCTCCCGGAATTATTTTCCACTGTTTGCCGGAAAACCCTTGCACGGCCCCCTCCGACCTCGTATAGTTCGCGCCCTCGCCGCTGAGCAAGCGGCGCGGAGCAAGCGCCAAGTAGTTGATTTTCTTAAGAAAATTGTTTCAAAAAGCGCTTGCCAGGGAGAGGGAGGCGGCTATAATGCGCGCCACCTCAAGGGCCGCCGGAGACGGCAGTCCGGGGGATTCAAGGCGAGGCTGAAG
>NZ_JBOFOC010000100.1:0-41069 GCF_051659245.1 Microbulbifer sp. | reverse complement strand
ATGCCCGCGATCGGGCTCTGTTCGCGGGCATGGCGGTTGGCCGCCCGCCGCTCCTACAGGGGTGAGCAGTTACGCACAGAGTAGCCTTTCCGCATTCCGCATTCCGCATTCCGCATTCCGCATTCCGCATTCCGCATTCCGCATTCCGCACTATTCTGCCAGCGCCTTCTTCTGCAGCGCAGTCAGTTCGCCGATCCCCGCCTTCCCCAGCGCCAACATGCGCGAGAACTGCGCCTCGGTAAAGGGCGCCCCCTCGGCGGTGCCCTGCACCTCGATCATGCCGCCGTCTTCTGCCATCACCAGGTTCATATCGGTGTCCGCGCGGCTGTCCTCCGGGTAGTCCAGGTCCAGCACCGCCTCGCCCTCGTAGATACCCACGGAGACCGCCGCGACGAGACTGATCAGCGGATCGGTATCGATGATTTTCTCCCGCTGCATAGTGCGCAGCGCATCCACCAGCGCCACACAGGCGCCGGTAATCGCCGCGGTGCGGGTGCCGCCGTCCGCCTGGATCACGTCGCAATCCAGGGTGATCTGGTTTTCCCCCAGCAGTTTCAAGTCCACCGCCGCGCGCAGGGAGCGGCCGATCAGCCGCTGGATCTCCACCGTGCGCCCGCCCTGTTTGCCGCGCGCCGCCTCCCGCCCCATGCGCGAACCGGTGGAGCGGGGCAGCATGCCGTACTCGGCGGTAATCCAGCCGCTGCCCTGGCCGCGCAGGAAACGCGGCACCTCGGCGGCCACCGAGGCGTTGCACAGCACTTTGGTATCACCGAACTCCACCAGTACGGAGCCCTCCGCGTGGCGGGTGTAGTGGCGGGTAATGCGCACGGGGCGCAACTGTTCGGGCGCGCGGCCGCTGGGACGCTGCATAATTCACCTCGGGTCGGTTCAAAAAGCGGCATTATACCTGCCCGGGCCACCCGCGGCGGCTGTGCTATGATTCCCGGCCACCTCGCGGAGAAACTTATGGCCAGCAACAAGGTTCACAACGACTGCGTGCGCAGCATGACCGCCTTCGGCCGCGCCGAGGCGCCCTACGCTACCGGCACCGCCACCTGGGAGCTGCGCTCCGTCAACCACCGCTACCTGGAGCCGCTGTTCCGCCTGCCGGAAACCGCGCGTCCGCTGGAATCCCAGCTGCGCGAGAAGCTGCGCAAGCAGCTCGCGCGGGGCAAGGTGGAGCTGACCCTCAGCCTCAAAGCCACCGGCAGCGAAAGCGCCAGCCTGGAAGTCAATCGCGAACTGGTCCGCGCACTGGCGCAGGCCGCCGACTCCGTGGCCGCCGAGCTGCCCAATACCGCGCCGATCAATCCCCTGGAACTGCTGCAGTGGCCCGGCGCCATCGCAGAACTGCAGACGGATGTGGAGCAGCAGGCGCAGGCGATCCTCGCCGCTTTCGACGAGGCCCTGTCCCAGCTCAACGCCAACCGCGAGCGCGAGGGCGCGGAACTGCGCAAATTTATCGAAACCCGATTGCAGCGGGTCGAGGAGCAGGTCGCGCGGGTTCGCGAACTGTTGCCGCAAATCCTGCAGGCGCAGCGGGAAAAACTGCGCGGGCGGCTCGAAGAGCTGCTCGCGGAACTGGACCGGGACCGGCTGGAGCAGGAAATGGCCTTTCTCGCCCAGAAGGCCGACGTGGACGAGGAACTGGACCGCCTGGACGCCCACGTGGCGGAGACCCGGCGCGTACTGAAAGGCGGCGGCCCCATCGGCCGGCGGCTGGACTTCCTGATGCAGGAATTCAACCGGGAGGCGAACACCCTCTCATCCAAATCCGCGGTGAGCGATACCACTCAGGCTGCAGTGGAATTGAAAGTACTGATCGAGCAGATGCGGGAGCAGGTGCAGAATATCGAATAGCTTCTCTGCTCCCGACTATTCACCGAAAAAAGCCGCTTAGAGCGGCTTTTTTCGTCATTTGGCACAGCGCTTCCGAAGCTACATTTTCATCTGCGCCCGCTCGACGTAACCCTGGTATGCGGGTATGGCGATCGCGGCAATGATGCCGATAGACGCAATGCCGAGAAAAATACTCAGAATAAAGCCGACGATCACACCCGATGAATTGGGGATCGTCCTGGCTCCGTACTCGTTGGCGCCCTCCTTGCCGGGGAAGAACAGCAGGTAGATCAGCAGCCCCAGATTGACCAGGGGCACGACAAACAACAGCAGCCAGATCCCCGAATGCCCCAGATCGTGCAGGCGGCGCACATACAGGGAAAACCCGTAAACCATGCTGACCAGCAGCAGGGCAATGTAAGCCAGGACCCCCAGCCACGCGCTGACAGGTGTCAACACAGCCACGGCCAGCGAGCAGGCCACCATAAAGATAAAAGAAGAGACCAGCGAATAGGTCACCAGACGCAGACGGCCCAGGCGGCCGGCGAAGGAAAAGATTTTCGGCTCTGCCGGCTGTATATCCTTCTCCTGAACCAGATCTGGGGTCTCCGGCGAAGCGTAGGGGTTGGCTGTTGTGGACATGAGATTTCTCGCGTTTTGTTATTTTCTCAAAAAAACAGCCGGGTTTATCCCCAGCTGCCGATCCGGATTATCTCAACCGTCCTCCACGGCAACAACACGCGTTCTCTTTCTCAAAATGACTGAGAACTATGTCTCAGTATTATCCGAACACACACGCCCACACTGTAGAAAATCCTTTTTTTGCCAAAAATTTCAATATTTGTCTTTATTTTGCCATGAGGTAAGGAAGTACCTTTCCGTTATAGGTAAACATTAGGACAAAGTTGATTATCGATCTGAGCTTCTTTCTCCCGAAAAATCATTCACTTGCACCAGATCGGTGCAAGTGAATTTCACTCAATCCATTCACCCGGTCAAATAAGGAGGGACAGACAAGACAAAAAAACCTGCAGTATCAGGAGAATCAAACCACGTGCCCACACAGACAATCGGGCACGGCGGATAAAAACAACCACGGAGCATTTAGCAACAATGAAAGTACTTTTCAGAAACCTATTGCGGAAATCGGCAACGGCCGGCGCAGTTGCGCTGTTGGCCGGTGTACCTCTCGCAGCCACTGCGGTGGAACACAACAGTCCCTCGGCGGTCCCCGCCAATACGGCGGCAATCACCGACCGTATTATCGTCAAATACAAGAGCTCCTCGCAGATGGGGATCGCCTCCAGCATGTCCCGCGCGGCGCTGGACAATGCCTCACACCTGGCCGGCACCGAGCTGAAGCACATGCGGCGCCTGGCCACCGGGGCCCAGCTGATGCGCCTCAACGGCCGCAAGGGAAAGACGGAACTGGCGGACATTGTCAGCCGCCTGCAGCAGGACCCCAACGTGGAATACGCGGAACCCGACCTGCTGCTGCAACCCATGGCCGTCCCCACCGATCCGCTTTACAACCAGCAGTGGCACTACTTCGAATCCACCGCCGGCCTGAACCTGCCCTCCGCCTGGGACGTCACCGAGGGTGAAGGCGTGGTGGTCGGGGTGATCGACACCGGTTACCGCCCCCACGCGGACCTGGTGGACAACCTGCTGCCGGGTTACGACATGATCTCCGATCCGGATGTGGCCCAGGACGGCGACGGCCGCGACAGCGATGCCAGCGACCCGGGCGACTGGGAACCGGCCGGCGCCTGCGGTGCCGGCCGGCCCGCGAGGGATAGCAGCTGGCACGGCACCCATGTGGCCGGCACCATCGCCGCTGCCACCAACAACGGCATCGGCGTGGCCGGCGTGGCCTACAAGGCCAAAGTGGTACCGATCCGCGTGCTGGGCCGCTGCGGCGGCTACACCTCCGATATCGCCGACGGGATTATCTGGGGCGCCGGCGGCACGGTCAGCGGCGTGCCCGCCAACGCCAACCCGGCGCAGGTGCTGAACCTGAGCCTGGGCGGCCCTGGCAGCTGCGGCACCACCACCCAGAATGCGATCAACACCGCGCGCAATCTGGGCGCCACCGTGGTGGTGGCTGCGGGCAACTCCAGTGCCGACGCCGGCGGCTTCACCCCGGCCAGCTGCTCCGGTGTGGTCACCGTGGCCTCGGTAGACAGGTCCGGCGGCCGCGCCTGGTACTCCAACTACGGCAGCGTGGTGGACGTGGCGGCGCCCGGCGGCGACACCTCCACACTCAGCAACGGAGTGCTCTCCACCCTGAACAGCGGCGCCCAGGGCCCGGCCAACGACAACTACGACTTCTTCCAGGGCACCAGCATGGCCGCCCCCCACGTGGCCGGCGCCGCCGCACTGCTCTACGCGGCAAATCCGGGCATTACCCCCACGGAAGTGGAGTCCATCCTGGTGAACACCGCACGCAGCTTCCCCGCGTCCTGCAGCCAGTGCGGTTCCGGCATCGTGGACGCCGCAGCCGCGGTTGGCGGCGACATCGATCCGCCGCCGCCGCCGCCGAGTGGCGGAACACTGGAAAACGGCGTAGCCGAGGCCAACCTGTCCGCCAGCACCAACGAGGAACTGCACTACACCCTGGAAGTGCCCGCCGGCGCCTCCGACCTGCAATTCCAGATCTCCGGCGGCAGCGGCGACGCGGACCTCTACGTGCGCTACGGCGCCGCGCCCACCACCTCCAGCTACGACTGCCGGCCCTATGTCGGCGGCAACAGCGAGACCTGTAGCATCTCCAATGTGCAGGCCGGCACCTACTATGTGATGGTCCGCGCCTACAGCAGCTTCTCAGGCGTGAGCCTGGTGGGCAGCTTCGACGAAAGCGGCGGCGGCAATGGCAGCGGCTGGACCGAGACCGACCTGTCCGGCAGCGGGGGCTCCTGGCAGCACTTCACCCTGGACGTGTCCTCCGGCATGGCCTCGCTGGACGTGCAGATGTCCGGCGGCAGCGGTGACGGCGACCTCTACGTACGCTACGGCGCCGAGCCCACCACCGGCAGCTACGACTGCCGGCCCTACCGCTACGGCAACGATGAGAGCTGCAGCTTCAGCAATCCCAGCGCGGGCACCTGGTATATCAGCATCCGCGGCTACTCCGCCTATTCCGGAGTAACCCTGGAGGCAGAGGCGACCCCTTAATCGCTGTATAGGGAGGCCGACGGGGCCTCCCTTTTTCCCCTGGGGGCGAACCTCGTGTTCGTCCCCATGTCCCGGCCCCAAAACTCTACGAATTCCGAAATCTTCCCCCGCCGCCGTTTCCCGGCACCCGCCCCTGTGGCACAGTCCCCGCATTCCCCCCAAACACCGACCGGGACTCAGCCTTCTATCTACCAACCGATCAAAAGGTTCGCGCCGGCCGGCGACGGCACATCCGTGTGCCGCATGCCCGCTCTCCCAAATCCTTCAGTTGCTCTCACCTCGGGTATAATGGCCGGCGCATTTGCCGGATACAGGATCAGTTGTGCCGACAGGAACCCTCTTCACCGTCTCCGCCCCCTCCGGAGCGGGAAAAACCAGCCTGGTCAAGGCGCTGGTGGACAGCGACAGCCAGGTCACCGTATCGGTGTCCCACACCACCAGACCCATGCGCCCGGGCGAAAAGGACGGGGTCAACTACCACTTCGTCGACCGCGCCAGCTTTGAGCAGATGCTCGACGAGGGCGCTTTCCTGGAACACGCCCGGGTGTTCGACAACTACTACGGCACTTCCAGGCACTGGGTGCGGGAAACCCTGGCTGCGGGCCACGACGTGATCCTGGAGATCGACTGGCAGGGCGCCGCCCAGGTGCGCCGGCTGCTGCCGGACACCGTGAGCATCTTTATCCTGCCCCCCTCCCAGGAGGCCCTGCGCGAACGGCTGACCGGGCGCGGCCAGGACGACCGCAGCGTGATCGAACGGCGCATGGAACAGGCCATCGACGAAATGTCCCACTACGTGGAAGCGGATTACCTGGTGATCAACGACGATTTCGACACCGCCCTGGATGAGTTGCGCGCTGTGGTCAGCGCCCAGCGCCAGAGTCTGGAACGCCAACAGCAGCGCCACGGGGATCTGTTGCAGGCACTGCTGCGCCATGCCTGATTTCGCCGGCAGTTGTCGCCATACCCTCCCGCGGCATCGGCTGGTCGATTTACGTACACCCCGCGCTGCGGTAAAATAATCGGTCCTGTACCGAATTCGCCCCTAATAGGTAGGGGCACTGCAATGGAATCGAAAGTTTATGGCACGTATCACCGTTGAAGATTGCCTCGAGCACGTGGACAACCGCTTCGAGCTGGTTATCGTGGGCAGCAAGCGCGCCCGCCAGATCGCCACCGGCGGTAGAGATCCGCTGGTGCCGGAGGAGAACGACAAGCCCACGGTCATCGCCCTGCGCGAAATCGAGGAGGGCCTGGTGGACGCCGGTATCCTCGACGAGCCGGAAGAGGAGGCCACCGTGACGCCGGCCACCTCCGCCCCGGTCTACCTGTCCGAACAGGACCTGTGATTGAATCCGATTCTTCAACTTTGAGAGGCGCGCGCGGCTTTGCACACTATCGACAGTCTGGCCCACCGCCTCTCCTCCTATCTCCCCCCTGACCAGATCCAGAGAATCCGCCGGGCCTATTTCTACGCGGAACAGGCCCACGATGGCCAGCAGCGCCGCTCCGGAGAACCCTACGTCACCCATCCGCTGGCGGTGGCCACCATCCTCGCCGGTATGCACATGGACCACCAGAGCCTGGCCGCGGCCATGCTCCACGATGTGATCGAGGACACCGGCATTCCCAAGGCCGCGCTGGAGGAGCAGTTCGGCGAGGAAGTGGCGGACCTGGTGGACGGCGTCTCCAAGCTGACTCAGTTCGAGACCGACAGCCCGGCGGAAAAGCAGGCGGAAAATTTCCAGAAGATGGCCCTGGCCATGGCGCGGGATATCCGCGTGATCCTGGTAAAGCTCGCCGACCGGTTGCACAACATGCGCACACTCGGCGCGCTGAAGCCGCAGAAACGCGCGCGCATCGCCCGCGAGACCCTGGAGATCTACGCGCCCATCGCCAACCGCCTGGGCATGAACGACGTGCGCATCGAATTCGAGGACCGCGCCTTCTTCGCCATCTACCCGCTGCGCGCCAGCCGCCTGCGCGCGGCTCTGGTCGCAGCGCGCGGCAACCGCAAGGAGCTGCTGGAAAAAATCCAGAACGCTATCGAACTGCGCCTGCAGCGGGAGGGCATAGACGCGCTGGTGATCGGTCGCGAGAAGCACCTGTACAGCATCTACCAGAAGATGCGCACCAAGAAGAAATCCTTCAGGGAAATCATGGACGTCTATGCCTTCCGCATCATCGTGGACAGCGTGGACGCCTGCTACCGGGTGCTGGGGGTGATGCACAACCTGTACAAACCGGTGATCAGCGAGTTCAAGGACTATATCGCCATCCCCAAATCCAACGGCTACCAGTCGCTGCACACGGTACTGCTGGGCATGCACGGTGTGCCCATCGAAGTGCAGGTGCGCACCAAGGAAATGGACGAGATGGCCAACAGCGGCATCGCCGCCCACTGGCTGTACAAGGCCGCCGGCGACGAGGTGATCAACACCGGCGGCACCAGCCAGGTTCGCGCGCGACGCTGGGTGCAGGGCCTGCTGGAGATGCAGCAGCGCGCCGGCGATTCATTGGAATTTATCGAGAACGTCAAGATCGATCTCTTCCCGGACGAGGTCTACGTGTTCACCCCGAAGGGACAGATCGTCGACCTGCCCGCCGGCGCCACCGCGGTGGATTTCGCCTACTCGGTGCACACGGATATCGGCAACTCCTGCGTGGCAGTGCGCATCAACCAGCGCCTGGCGCCCCTGTCGCAGCCGCTGGAGAGCGGGCAGAAGGTGGAGATCCTCACCAGCAAGAACGCCCAGCCCAACCCTACCTGGCTCAACTTCGTGGTCACCGCCAAGGCGCGCAGCGCCATCCGGCATTTCCTCAAGCACCAGCGCCACCACGACTCCGTGGCCCTGGGCCGCCGCCTGCTGGAAAAAGCCCTGGGCAAGTTCAACACCCGGCTGGAAGACCTGGGCGAAGATCAGCTGCAGAAAGGCCTGCAGGAAGCCAAGTGCGCGACCTTGGAAAAACTGCTGGAGGAGATCGGCCTGGGCAACAAGGTCGCTTTCTCCGCCGCCAAGCTGCTGGTACCCGCGGGCAGCGAAGAAGCCGAAGCCAGCCATATCTCCTCGCCGCTCACCATCGACGCGCAGGAGGGCATGATGATCAGTTTCGCCCGCTGCTGCCGCCCGATCCCCGGCGATACCATCATCGGCCATATCAGCTCCGGCAAGGGCGTGGTGGTGCACCGGGACACCTGCCGCAACACCATCGAATTCCGCGAGCACCCGGAAAACATCATGCTGGTGAACTGGTCGCCGGACGTAAAGGGGGAATTCCTCGGCGACGTTCGCGTGGAGGTGGAATCCGAACGCGGCATTATCGCCCGCCTGGCCACGCGCATCACGGAGGAGGGCGCCAGCATCGAACAGATCCACGTGGACGAAAAGGACGCGCACAACAGCGTCATCGCCATGACCCTGGAAGTGAACAGCCGCGTGCACCTGGCGCGGGTGATGAAGCGCCTGCGCAACCTGCCGGCGGTGATACGCATCGCCAGGCCGTAAGGAATAATGCGGAATGATGAATGCGGAATGCGGAATACGCGGGCCATCTCAGTGCCGTAGGAGCGGCCCATGGCCGCGATCGGTCTTCCGGAAATCCCGAAAGTTCAATCGCGACTATGGGCCGCTTCTACAGCAGGATGCCGGATCGCGTATTTCCGCATTCCGCATTCCGCATTCCGCATTCCGCATTCCGCATTCCGCATTCCGCATTCAGGAGTTTCGCGCTATATTGCCCGGCTTTCCTTCCCGCAAAGCAAGCAATGGAGTACCCCCCATGCCCAACCGCGCCGTGATCAAAACCGACCAAGCCCCGGCCGCTATCGGCAGCTATTCCCAGGCGGTCAAGGTCGACAACACCGTGTACCTCTCCGGCCAGATTCCGCTGGACCCCCAGAGCATGGAACTGGTCCCAGGCGATTTCGCCGAGCAGGCGCGCCAGGTATTCCGCAACCTGCAGGCGGTGTGCGAGGCGGCCAACGGCTCCCTGGGGCACGTCGTCAAGCTCAACCTGTACCTCACTGACCTGGGGAATTTCGCCACCGTCAACGAAGTGATGGCTGAATTTTTCGACAAGCCCTATCCCGCGCGCGCGGCGGTGGGCGTGAAGGAATTGCCGAAAGGAGCACTGTTCGAGGCGGAAGGGGTGATGGTTATTTAAATGCAGAATGCGGAATGATGAATACGCGAGCCATCTCAGTGCCGTAGGAGCGGCCCATGGCCGCGATCGGTCTTCCGGAATCCCGAAAGTTCAATCGCGGCCATGGGCCGCTCCTACAGCAGGATGCCAGATTGCGCATTCATGAAGTACATCCCTGTACTTCACCCGCTTCGCGGGCAGCCTTCGGCTGTGCAAATCTGCTCCCGGCAGATTTGTCCGCATTCCGCATTAATTATCCCTCGCTCTCCACCAGCGCGCTGTACCCCGACCGATAATCCGGATATTTCATTTCGTAACCGCTGGCCAGCATCCGTCTGTTGCTGAGTTTCTTCGAGCGCCGCTCGCTAGTGCGGACGATTTCCCGCAGGTGCGCGCTGGAATAGCCCATCGCCTTCACCAGCCACTGCTGCAGTTCGTGCATGGGTACCGGTGTGCAATCGGCGCCGATATACAGCTGCTCCGGCGACCAACCGCGCTTCTGCTGTTCCATCAGGTGGATAAGAAAACCGATACAGTCGTCCACGTGGATGCGGTTGCTGTACTGCGGCGGCAGCGGCGGTGCGCAGCGGCCCGCGCGCACCTGGGACAGCAGGCGGTCGCGCCCCGGGCCGTAGATGCCGGCAAAGCGCACCACGCAGGCGGTGGGCACCGCGTTGCGGATGATTTCCTCCGCCGCCAGCAGAATGTCGCCCTGGTAGCCGCTGGGAATCGGCGGCGTCCGCTCGTCGAGAAGCTGGTCGCCGCACTGCCCGTAGACCCGCGTGGAGGAAACCCAGATCAGCAGCCGCGGCGGGCGCGCCAAATTGGGCAGCGCCTCGGCCAGCGCGGTGGCGGTATCGATATAGGCGCGGTGGTAGGCACTCTGGGTGCTCTCGCTGGGAGTGAAAGTGGCGAGCACCACGTCGGCGCCCTGTTCCAAGTGCCGCTCGATATCCTCTTTGCTGGTGGCGTCCCCGCGGCGCCAGTTTACCGCGTCGGCCCGGCGCTTGTTCGCCAGAGCCACCAGCGGGTTGCGACGTACACCGTAGACGGCGTACTCCTGTCGATTCAGCTGCAATGCCAAGCGCGTGCCCAAGTCGCCGCAGCCAAAGATCCAAAGTTTTTCCTGTGCCATAACCGTCCGTGTACTTATCCGGGCCAATACAGCGCCCCCCAATTAAAGTTTCGCGGGTGCGGTCCCCGCTGTATTTATTATTCTTCCCTGCAACGAAAACCCGGGGCACTGAGGCCCCGGGGCTCATCGATCTTTGTCCGTCAATGGTGGCGCCGCTTGAGCATCCGGTAGATAAACAGCAGCACAATGGCGCCGATGGTGGCTGTTATTATACTGCCGAGCGAAAAGTGAGTTACCGGCCCGCCAATACCCACCAGAGAGCCCAGCCAGCCCCCGATAAAGGCGCCGACGATGCCGATCACAATGGTGACGATCCAGCCGCCCGGGTCCGGGCCCGGCATGATCCACTTGGCCAGCACGCCCGCGATAAGTCCGAGAATGATCCAGGAGAGAATGCCCATAGAGATACTCCGCTCAATGTTTCCCTACACATATAGCAAAAATTTGCGCCTTTATCCCTTCATCCTGCCCACAAATAGCAAAAATTACTAATAGCCACCACAGATATCTCCAGTCACATTCTCTATTGGCCTGCGGTCGCTATTTATGAATAATTGCTATTACTCCTAAGCAGCTGATTGCCTGAACCATGACTCTGAATGAACTGCGCTACATAGTGACCCTGGCCCAGGAGCAGCACTTCGGCCGCGCCGCCGAGCGCTGCTTCGTCAGCCAGCCAACCCTGTCCATCGCCGTGAAAAAGCTGGAAAAGGAGCTGGGAGTCGCTCTGTTCGAGCGCTCCAAGACCCGCGTGCAGGCCACGCCCCTCGGCGAGCGCATCGTGGCCCAGGCGCAGCTGGTGCTGGAGCAGTCCGCGGCTATCAAGGACATCGCCAGCGCCGGCAAGGACCAGTTGGCCAGCCCGCTGTCCGTCGGCGCTATTTTTACCATCGGACCCTATCTGTTTCCGCACTTCATTCCACAATTACAGCGATTGGCCCCGGAAATGCCCCTCTATGTGGAGGAGGGCTACACCGCCACCCTCCGCCAGCGGCTGCGCAAGGGGGAGCTGGACGCGATCATCATCGCGCTGCCGTTTACCGAGCCGGACGTGGTCACCCAACCGCTCTACGACGAGCCCTTCGTGGTGCTGATGCCCGCCGGCCATCCCCTGGCGGAAGAGTCCCTGATCACCCCGGACCAGCTCTCCCGGGACAATGTGCTGCTGCTGGGCGAGGGCCACTGTTTCCGCGACCAGGTGCTGGAGGCCTGCCCGCAGCTGCAGCACTCCATCGAGAACGAGTCGGGCAGCGGCCATATCCGCACCGCCGCCGACGGCAGTTCCCTGGAGACCTTGCGCCATATGGTGGCGTCGGGCCTGGGCATCACCGTGCTGCCGCTGTCCGCGGCCACCGCCTCCCAATACGCCAGCGGCCTGCTGGAGACCCGCCCGTTTGCAACACCGGCCCCCAGGCGCACCGTGGCCCTGGCCTGGCGCGCCAGCTTCCCGCGCCACCGGGCGATCGACATATTGCGCGACGCCATCGGGCAGTGCCATCTGGAAACTGGAAACTAGAGACTGGAAACGAGAGGCATGGACGGACGGGAGGGGGAACTCAGCGCACAGCCGGTCACCGCGCTCAAGGGCGTGGGCGACAAGTTCGCCCAGGTGCTGGCCAAGCTGCATATCGCCACAGTGCAGGACCTGCTGTTCCACCTGCCGCTGCGCTACCAGGACCGCACCCGCATCACCCCTATCGCCGCCCTGGCGCCGGGAGTGGACGCGGTGATTGAGGGCGAGGTGCGCGCCGCGGACGTGGTGTTCAGCCGCCGGCGCAGCCTGGTGGTGCGGCTGCAGGACGGCAGCGGCACCCTCTCCCTGCGCTACTTCCACTTTACCGCCGCGCAGAAAAACCGCTTCGCCCCCGGTGTGCGTCTGCGCTGCTACGGCGAGGCGCGCCGCGGGGCCGCCGGCCTGGAGCTGTATCACCCGGAAACGGAGATCGTCGGCGGCGACAGCTTCAGCGCGCCGGAAACCCTCACCCCGGTCTACCCGCTGACCGAGGGCGTCAGCCAGGCGCGGCTGCGCGGGCTGGTGCAACAGGCGCTGGAACTGCTCGCCCAGTGCGGCGCCGAGGAACTGCTGCCGGCGGAACTGCTGCCGGCGCGCCTGCGCTATCCCCTGGCGGAGGCGCTGCGCTACCTGCACTGCCCCCCCGCCGGTGCCGACCTGGCCCAGCTGGCCGACGGCATGCACCCGGCGCAGCAGCGCCTGGCCCTGGAGGAACTGCTCGCCCACCACTTGAGCCTGCTGGAGCTGCGCCGCAACAGCGCGGTGCACGCGGCGCCGGTGTTGGCGCCCTCTCCGGCGCTGGAGAGGGACTTCCTCTCCCGCCTTCCATTTGTCCCCACCGGCGCACAGCGGCGGGTCTGCGCCGAGATCGCGGAAGACCTGGGCCGCAATCGCCCGATGATGCGGCTTCTGCAGGGCGATGTGGGCGCCGGCAAAACCCTGGTGGCGGCCCTGGCCGCACTCAAGGCCATCGGCGCCGGCGCCCAGGTGGCAGTGATGGCGCCCACGGAAATTCTCGCCGAGCAGCACCGGCGCAGTTTCAACGACTGGCTGGAGCCCCTGGGCATCCCCGTGGCCCAACTCACCGGCGGGCTGAAATCCGCCGAGCGACGCGCACAGCTGGCGGCCATCGCCAGCGGCGAAGCAAAGCTGATAGTGGGCACTCACGCACTGTTTCAGGCAGAGGTGACGTTCCACCGGCTGGCGCTGGTGGTTATCGACGAGCAGCACCGTTTCGGCGTGCGCCAGCGCTTGCAGCTGCGCCAGAAGGGCGGCGACGGCGCGGTGCAGCCGCACCAACTGATCATGACCGCCACTCCCATTCCGCGCACCCTGGCCATGTCCGCCTTCGCGGACCTGGACTGCTCGGTGATCGACGAACTGCCCCCCGGGCGCCAGCCGATCAACACCGTGGCAATCTCCAACCAGCGCCGCGACCAGGTGGTGGCCAGGGTGCAGGGCGCAGTGGCCGAGGGGCGCCAGGCCTATTGGGTCTGCACCCTGATCGAAGAGTCGGAGAGCCTGCAGGCCCAGGCCGCGGAAACCACCGCTGCGGAGCTGGCGGAGGCCCTCGACGGTGTGCGCGTGGGCCTGGTGCACGGTCGCCTCAAGGCCGATGAAAAGGAGTGGGTGATGAACGCCTTCAAGGCTGGCGAGATAGACCTGCTGGTGGCCACCACGGTGATCGAGGTGGGCGTGGACGTGCCCAACGCCAGCCTGATGATCATTGAAAACCCCGAGCGACTGGGCCTGGCCCAGCTACACCAGCTGCGCGGGCGGGTGGGGCGCGGCTCCATCGCCAGTCATTGTGTGCTGCTCTACGGCACACCGCTGTCGCAAAACGGCCGCGCGCGCCTGCAGGCCCTGCGCCAGCACAGCGACGGCTTCGCCATCGCCGAGGAAGACCTGCGCCTGCGCGGCCCCGGGGAAATCCTCGGCACCCGCCAGACCGGCGAGATCCAGCACCGCATCGCCGACCTGCAGCGGGACGCCGAGCTGCTGCCGCAGGTGCAGAAAATCGCCGCCTCCGCCGCCCTTACCGAAAACGCCCGCCGGCAGCTGATCGCGCGCTGGCTGCAGAACAAACCGCGCTACGCCGAGGCTTGAATACCGGTTTCCCGGCCGGCACCGGCGGCGATGTGAAAACTGTACCAGACAACCGAATCCATCCACCGGATACCATCCACCGGATAATTTAGCACCAAAATTATCACGCTGTTGCACTCTCCCCCCAGCAGTGGCAGCCTTTGACAGTGATCACAAAAAAATAAACATAAGTATTTGGAGAAAACCTGCGATGAGACGCACAACCCGCGGGCTGGCCCTGGCCGGCCTGCTGATCTTTTCCTTCGCCTCCGCCATCCAGGCCGAGGAGCAAAAACCCAGCCTCAGTATCTTCCCCCCGGAGATAACAATGGACATCCCCGTGCCGGTGCAGGGGGGCGACCTGGCCCTGCTGCTGGCCCAGGCCAGCCAGGGCAACGGCCTCAGCCAGCTCAAGGAGGCCGCCATACTCCGGTACAAGCAACACCTGGAGGGCGAACTGGCCCAACAGCTGCAGGAATTCTTCACGGACGAGGAAATACCGTTGGTGGACCGGCAGGGCCTGCTGTCCCTGCACAATACGCTGGATATCGCCGTGATCAAGCACTTCAGCAGCCTGCAGTCCAAGAGAGACCACGAGCTGGAAGAAGGCACCGTGGAGCTTTCCGGGGAATACCGCTACCGCCTGGAGCATATCTCCGGCAGCGCGATGCGCGAACAGCAGGTAAATATCTCCAAGCTGAAAATACGCGAGAAATACCGGGTCGTTACCCCCAATGACGGCGGCGAAATTGAGAACACGACCGACCGCGCTATCGAGCGGGCGCTGTCGGAACTGGTTGAGGAGTTACTGGAGCGCATCGAGGACGACCTGGAGGCGGACGAACTGGAGTCCTTTGCCCGCTCGGCCTAGTGCTCAGTAGTCAGGGCGGCATGCGCAAGGCAGCCGCCACTGGTCATCCGTTGCTGGCGCGGTACTGGCCACTCACGGTCATACCGCCGCCGTTGGCCGCACTGTCGTAGTTGCGATCGTTGAAGGTCTCTTCCGACAGGGCGCCCTCGCTCTTCGCCACAATAGCGCTGACCACCGAATCCCCGGTGATATTCACCGCGGTGCGCACCATATCCAGCAGCCGGTCCACGCCCAGGATGATGCCGATACCCTCCAGCGGCAGACCCACCTGCTGCAGCACCATCGCCAGCATGATCAGGCCCACTCCGGGCACACCGGCGGTGCCCACCGAGGCCAGTGTGGCGGTGAGGATTACCATCAGGTAGCCCGACAATCCGATATCGATGCCGTACATCTGGGCGAAAAACACCGTGGCCACGCCCTGCATGATCGCCGTGCCGTCCATATTGATGGTGGCCCCCAGGGGAACGGTGAAGGCCGCCACCTTGTTGTCCACCCCCAGGCGCTTCTCCACCGTGGCCAGGGTCACCGGAATGGTGGCGGCGGAGGAAGCGGTGCTGAAAGCGAATACCATGGCCGGGCGCATTTTCTTGATCAGTTCCACCGGGTTCAACCCGGAGAACAGCTTCAGCAACAGCGAATAGACCCCCAGCGCGTGCAACAACAGAGTGGCCAACACCACCAGGAAATACTTGCCCAGTTGCACGATCGCGTCCACGCCCAGTTGCGCGAACAGCTTGGCCAGCAGGGCGAAAACCCCGTAGGGGGCGAAAACCATCAGCACCCCCACCATACGCATGATGACGTCATTCAGGTCGTTGAAGAAGGACGCTATCCGCCGCCCCGGCTCGCCGCTGCGGGAAACCGCGTAGCCCATCAACAGGGCGAAAACGATAATCTGCAGCATGTTGCCCGCCGCCATGGCCTCCACCGGGTTGGTGGGAAAGATGTTGATCACTACATCCTTCAGCGACGGTGAAGGGGGCGCCTCATAAGTGGCCTCGCCGGCAACCAAGCCCTCCATACCCTCGCCGGGCTGGAACAGGGTGCCCATCAGCAAGGCGAGCGTGATCGCAGCCGCGGTGGTCAACAGATAGAGCATTGTCGTCTTGACCGCCAGCACACCCACGCGGCTGCCCTCGGACAGGGCGCAGGCACCGCAGATCAGCGATACCAGCACCAGCGGCACCACCATCAGTTTCAGCGAGGCGATAAAGATGCGCCCGGCGATATCGAACAGGCCATCGACCAGATAAATGTCGATGGCCCCGGTAACGCCGCTGCCCAGCAACTGGCTGGCACTGAGAAAGTTGAACAGTACACCGACGACAATGCCCAACAGCATCGCCAGCAGGATTCTAGTGGTCAAACCCATGGGGTGATTCCCGTGTTGATCTCGTTGTTATACGTGCGGCCGGCCACTATAGCCACTGGCGTGGCCCGGGGCAAAGCGGAACTGACCATCGACCCCGACCACTGTACAATCCCGCCTTTGTGGAATGCGCGGAGCTTGCAGTGCTTTACTCCCCTCCCGGGTACCAATCCCCCTACGAACCGGACGGCGCCTGGCTGAGCCAGCCGCTGGAAACCCTGCAGGGGAAGGGCCCGCCGGCGGAACTGCTGCCCTGGCTGCTGCACCCGGGATCGCTCACCGCGGCGCTCAAGCACCTGAGCGCCGGCGACTTCCGGGTACAGGTGCTGTCCCAACGCTGGCAGCAGCCCCGTCTGGAAGAGCGCCGGGCGCTGAACATGCGCGAGCGCCAGCGGGCACTGGTGCGCGAGGTGCTGCTGCACGGCGGCGGCCGGCCCTGGGTCTACGCGCGCAGCGTGCTGCCCGAGCGCAGCCTGCAGGGCAGGTCCCGCTATCTGCGCAGCCTGGACAACCGCCCGCTGGGGGAGCTGCTGTTCAGCCAGCCGGATACCCGCCGCGGGCCCATCATGCTGAATCGGCTGCGCCGCAATTCCCACTGCCGACTGCGCGAACTGGCCGGGGAGGCCGCGAGCGCCTGGGGGCGCCGCTCCACCTTCTGGCTGCGGGACAAACCGCTGCTGGTGGCGGAGGCCTTTCTCGACGGTTTTCGCCCGCAGCGGCCGCCCTTCAAAAAATTGGAAGTGCGTGATGATTAGTCGACAACTTTCCCAGCGCTGGCCCGCCGCGCTGCCTTACTGGCAGCTGGCGCGCCTGGACAGGCCCATCGGCACGCTGCTGCTGCTGTGGCCCACCTGGGGAGCGCTGTGGCTGGCGGCGGAGGGCTGGCCCGGGCTGCACCTGTTCGCGGTATTCACCCTGGGGGTGCTGTTGATGCGCGCCGCCGGCTGCGCGGTCAACGACTTCGCCGACCGCCGCATCGACGGCCACGTCAAACGCACCGCCGCGCGCCCCCTGGCCACCGGCCGAGTCACCCCGCGCGGCGCACTGCTGCTGTTCGCCGCCCTGAGCCTGGCCGCGTTTTTGTTAGTGCTCACCACCAACCGGCTCACCATTTTGATGTCCCTGCCGGCGCTGGCGCTGGCTTTCTGCTACCCCTTCGCCAAGCGCTACACCCACCTGCCGCAGGTGGTGCTGGGGGCCGCCTTCAGCATGGGCATTCCCATGGCCTTCGCCGGCGCCACCGGCGAGGTGCCGCCCACCGCCTGGCTGCTGGTGACCGCCAACCTGCTGTGGACCGTGTGTTACGACACCTTCTACGCGATGGTGGACCGGGACGACGACCTGCGCGTCGGGGTCAAGTCCACCGCCATCCTGTTCGGCGATATGGACAGAACCATGACCGGCGCGCTGCAGCTGATGGTGCTCTTCGCGCTGCTGCTGGTCGGCCACCGTTTCGAGTTGGGCACCGCCTACCAATTCGGCCTGGCCGTCGCCGCCGGTCTGTTCGCCTACCAGCAGTGGCTGATCCGCGGCCGGGAAAGGGATGCCTGTTTCCGCGCATTCCTGAACAACAACTGGGTGGGCATGGCGGTATTTGCCGGAATATTTTTCCACTATCTGCTAAGTTGAGCTCCGCCAGACTGGGACTGTTTTACGCCTGTCATATATTTGTCACAGGAATGCCGTTAAATGGCCGGCAACAGCAGGGTATGACAGATGCAAAGCAAAACCATTCTGATAGTCGACGACGAAGCCGCCGTGCGCGATATGCTGCGCGTGGCACTGGAGATGGCGGAGTACCGTTGCATCGAAGCGGAAAACGCCCAGGCCGCGCACGCGCAGGTGATCGATGAAAAGCCGGACCTGATCCTGCTCGACTGGATGCTGCCGGACGTGTCCGGGGTGGAGCTGGCCCGCCGCCTCAAGCGCGATGAACTCACCGCCTCCATCCCCATCGTCATGCTCACCGCCAAAGGCGAGGAAGATCACAAGATCAAGGGCCTGGAGACCGGCGCCGACGACTATATCACCAAGCCGTTTTCCCCCCGGGAGCTGGTGGCGCGCCTCAAGGCGGTGTTGCGCCGCGCCGGCCCCGGCACCCCGGAGGAACCGCTCACCGCCGGCCAACTGGTGCTGGACCCGATCAGCCACCGGGTGACCATCGGCGGCCAGGCGGTGGAGATGGGCCCCACGGAATTCCGCCTGCTGACGTTCTTCCTCTCCCACCAGGAGCGCGCCTATACCCGCACCCAGTTGCTGGACCACGTGTGGGGCGGCAACGTCTATGTGGAGGAGCGCACCGTGGACGTGCACATCCGCCGCCTGCGCAAGGCCCTGGCAGTGGACGGCCACGACCGCTTTATCCAGACGGTGCGCGGCACCGGTTACCGCTTTTCTGTGCAAACCGCGGAAAAAGTGTAAGACTTTGCCCGCCTGAATCAACACAGCGACACTTTCAATGCTGGATCGCAGTATCGGCGAGTTCTCGCGCTTTGCAGTCATCGCCCTGGGCTGCGCCATTCTCGGCTTCTCCACCGGTCGCTGGCTGCCGGCCATCGCCCTCGGCCTGGCGGTCTACCTGGGCTGGGTGCTCTGGCAGCAGAGCCGTTTCAACCGCTGGCTGGCCAACGGCCGCCGGGGCCCCGCGCCCACAGCCTTCGGCGTCTGGGGCGATATCTACGACGACTTCTACCGCCTCCAGCGCCGCCACCGCCGCGAGAAGCAGAAGCTGCACGCCATGTTGCGCCGCGTGCAGGACAGCACCAGCGCCCTGCGCGAGGGCATAGTGGCATTAGAGGACGACGGCAATCTGGCCTGGTGGAACCCCGCCGCCGGCGAGCTGCTCGGCCTGCGCCCCGAGGACGCCGGCCAGCCCCTGATCAATTTCGTGCGCGAACCCGGTTTCGTCAGCTATATGCAGCAACAGGGCCGGCGCGAGCCGCTGACCCTGCCGGCACCGGGCAACGACGCGCGCATCCTGCAGATGGAAGTCACCCGCTACGGCCGCGACGAGGCCCTGGTGATCGTGCGCGACGTCACCCGGCTGCACAACCTGGAACAGATGCGCCGGGATTTTGTCGCCAACGTATCCCACGAGCTGCGCACCCCGCTGACAGTGATCGCCGGCTACCTGGAAACCCTGGAGGGCAGTGGCCAGGCGCCCCAAGGCTGGCAGCGGCCGCTGTCCCAGATGCTCGACCAGACCCGGCGCATGACCAGTCTGGTCAACGACCTGCTGCTGCTCGCGCGCCTGGAAACCTCCGAGCGCAACAGCGGCCGCGAACAGATATCGGTGCGCGAGCTGATGGAGCGGGTGGCGGGGGAGGCCCGCGGGCTCAGCGGCGGGCGCCACCAGATCAGCGTCGAGTGCCCGCAGGACGCCACCCTCACCGGCGACGCCACCGAGCTGCACAGCGCCTTCGCCAACCTGGCGCTGAACGCGGTGAAATACAGCCCCTCCGGCGGCCCGATCCAGCTGCGCTGGCGAGTGGACAGCCGCGGCGGCCACTTCTCGGTACAGGACAGCGGCATCGGCATAGACCCCATCCACATCCCCCGCCTCACCGAGCGCTTCTACCGCGTGGACGCCGGCCGCTCCCGGGACAGCGGCGGCACCGGCCTCGGCCTCGCCATTGTCAAACACGTGCTGCTGCGCCACAGCGGCGAGCTGAGCGTGGACAGCACCCCGGGCCGCGGCAGCACCTTTACCTTGCACTTCCCCCCCAGCAAACTCTCCACCGCCGCTTCCGCCTAATTTGCAGGTTAAAAATTACCCAATTACTGCTAGAATCCCCCGCCTCACGATCACGTCAGAGTAATTCTCCGGGGGACCACCAGTAGTGGCAGTAGAGACTTTTCCTGTAGATGGCGACCGGGATTTGTCCTCGGTGCGGGGCGCCTTCCACCTCGGGGCCCTGTCCTACCTGCTGCGGGGCCATTTTCGGGCTCCCGCCGGCCATCTCGCCAGCGCCGGTCACCGGGTACCGCGGGACTTCTCCGCCATCTGCGTGGCCAGCCAGGCGGACCCCGCCAGCGACACCTACATCATCGAGCGGCTGCGCGAGCTGGGCCTTCGCCACGTGCGCCTGGACTACGGCTACTGCGCCCCCGGCGGCCACACCGAGCGCTTCCTGCAGCGGCTGCTGGACGGGGACTTCGCGGTGTTGCTGCACCTGGTGCAGCCGCCGGAGGAGGCCGCGCGCATGGGGCTGCCGGACGCCTGCCAGCGCTGGCACGACTTTGTGGTAACCGCCCTGGATTGCTGGGGCGATCGGCTGGAGGCGGTGGAGATCGGCAACACCGTGAACCGGCGGCGCTGGTGCGGCTACCACCGCCTGGAATTCTTCGCCCGCGCCTGGCAGATAGCGGCGGGCGAGGTACAGCGGCGCGGCCTGCGCCTGGCCGGCCCCAATATCACCGACTTCGAACCCCCCTATAACGTCGGCCTCCTCAAGGCCCTGCGCCGTTGCGGCGGGCTTCCGGAAATCCACACCACCAACCTGTTCGCCGAGCGTGCCACCGAGCCGGAGAACTACGACCGCAAGGTCCTCGGGCGCCGTTTCGCCCATCTGCACCAGCTCAACCTGGTGAAGAAGGCGCGCCTGCTGGCGGCCATCAGCGAGCGCTTCCAGCTGGCGCACACCTGGTCCACCAGCGCCTTCTGGACCCTGGGGAGAATCCGCCGCATGCTGGAGGACTGCGAGCAGAAACAGGCGGACTACCTGGCCCGCTACATGCTGCTGGCCGCCGCTTCCGGCAGCCTGGGCCGCGCCTACTGGGGCCCGCTGGTGAGCTGGCGCGAGGGGCTGATCGACGACGGCAGCGGCCGCGCCGCGCCCCATGAACTGGTGTGCTTCTACGGCACCAACTACGGTGAGCTGGAGAACTACCGCACCCGCCCGGCCTTCGATGCCATGGCCTTCTTCAACCGCACCGCTCCCGGGGCGGAGTATCGCGGCCAACTGTGCGATTCCCGCCGCCTGCAGCTGCACGAATTCGTTCGCGGCGACCAGCGCATCCACGCGGTGTGGACGGTCAACGGCTGCGCCGCCGACCTGATGACCATCTACTCCCGCGAGGATCTGGCCCGCGCCGAGTGGCGCGATCGCGACGGCGCGCCGCTGGCGGAAATGCCGGAGGTGGCCGGCGAGGCGCCGCTCTACCTGACCTGGCCTGCGGCGGTGGAGCCGGCGGTCAACCGCGCCGCCCGGGTGTTCGCCGGCGCGCACATCGCGCCCCACGCGGGTACCGGCAACTACTACTGCTTCGACGACGGCCAGTGGCGGGGCATGGTGTCCGCCGCCAGCCGCGCCGATGCGGACAAGCTGTTCGCCGAACTGCACCCGCAGAAGCTGACGGCACCGGCGAAACAGGACGCACTGCGCAAGACCCGCAATGCGGTGTGGAAGGTCGTCGACCCCCGCGATCCGGAAAGATCCCTGGTGGTAAAGAAGCCGGACCGGCTGCCCTGGAACAAGAAGCTGGCGGATCGCCTCAAGCCCTCCAAAGGGCTGCGCAGCTGGAACGGCGCCGTGGAGCTGCAGCGTATCGGCGTGGCCACCCCGCGCCCGGTGGCCTGGTTCGAGCGCATCGAGCGCGGGGACTTGACCGAAAACTGGTATATCTGTGAATTCCAGCCCGGCAATCTCTCGGTGCGGGATTTTTTCTCCGCGTTCAAACAGGGGGCGAGCTGCCACCGGGGCGTGGCCAAGAGGGAGTTCCTGCAGAAACTGGCGCAGTTCCTGCTCAAGCTGCACAAGCGCGGGGCCTATTTCCGCGATCTGTCCGGCGGCAATATGCTGGTGCGGCTGGACAAAAACAACGAACCGCACTTCTCGCTGATCGACACCGGCCGCGCGCGCTTCTACCCCAAGCAGCTGACCGTCTCCAGGCGCCTTTCAGATCTGAAGCGCGCCTGCTACAAGCTGGACTGGCAGAGCCGAAAGGAATTTATGGCGCTCTACCTGGGCGCGCTGGGGCGCCGGTTCACCCCGCTGCGCCGGCTGCCGTTCCTGTACTACGATCTGAAGATCGGGCTCAAACGCAGGCTGAAGCGCAAGAAGAAATCCTGAAGCCCCGAGCCACCGGGGGAGCTGTAGGAGCGGGCCTTGCCCGCGATCGCGGGTCCGGCAAATGCCAATCGAGGGTCCGACAAACGCCGATCGCGGGCATGGCGGATGGCCGCCCCGCCGCTCCTACAAGGAGAGAGCGGCGAAAAGGTTTTAAGAGAGCTCTTCGAGCTCCCGCTCCTCACCGCCCTTGAGATAGGTGACCGTCTCCCCTTCGTCCACCACATTACACTCGCGGCGCAGGGTCAGGTGGTGCAGCTGCTTCTCCCCGTCGCGCAGCAGCAGGTGTTCGTGCCCCTCGTCGTCCACCGGCAGGGTGCCGTTGCCCACCAGCGCGTCGCGCAAGGCGCGCAGGCGCGGCATATCGCGGTAGCGGTCCAGGTCGTCGGAGAGACGCTTTTTCATGCGTTCGCTCTCGTGCAGTATCGCGACGGTCTCGCGGTATTTGGCAAAAAAGAATACCGCCGCAATCGCGAAGGCGATGATCACACCCGTTTCCAACCAGCCCGGCATTCCAGCCCCCTTACTCGATATGTTGCCAGACCACCAACTGGTTGTTGGCCGGCAGATAGTGATTCTCTACGCGCTGCAGGCCGGCTTCTTCCGCCAGCCGGTCCAGCCACTCCAGGTCGCGGATACCGCTGTGCGGATCGCGCTGCTTCAACCAGCGGTCGAAATCGGCATTGCTTGAGCCGATGCCGACGTAGTCGCCGGCGATTTTCATCGGGCCATAGACTATCAGCGCGCCGCCCGGCTGCAATACCCGGGGCAACGCGCGGAAGAGGGCCCGCACCGAATCCGCGGACATGATATGCAGGCTGTTGGCGGTGAACACGGCGTCCACGGCCAGATCCGGCCACTCGCCGCTCACGTCCAGTTCCAGCGGTGGCGGCATGTTGTTCGCGGGCCGCATGTCGTTCTCTGACGGTGCTGCCAGCCAGGCGCGGATGCCGGGCAGGTTCTCCGCGAGATCCGAGGTCTGCCAGGTGAGGTGCGGCAGCCGCGGGGCGAAGTAGACCGCGTGCTGTCCGGTGCCGCTGCCGATCTCCAGCACCGAGCGGCGGTGCGCCAGCAGTCGACGCAGCTCGCGCAGTATCGGCTCGCGGTTGCGCGCGCAGGCGGGCGCGTCCGGCAGCTCCGCGCTCATTGCGCCTCGTCCCGGGTGAAAACCCAGTCGTTGCCCTTGGACAGCGCCGCATTGTAGCGGTAGCCATCGCCGTCGAACGCCTTCAGTTCCTCTGCTTTTTTTACCCGCTGGTCGATGGCCCAACGGCTCATGCTGCCGCGGGCCCGCTTGGCATAGAAGCTGATCATCTTGTACTGGCCATTTTTCAGGTCCCTGAACTGCGGAGTGATTATTTCCGCCTGTAGCGCCTCGGGCCGCACCGACTTGAAGTACTCGTTGGAGGCCAGATTCACCAGCTCTCCGCTCTTCAGGCTGTGCAGCTGCTCGTTGAGCGCATCGGTGATCTTCCCGCCCCAGAACTCGTAGAGGTTTTTGCCGCGCGCATTGGCAAATCTGGTGCCCATCTCCAGCCGATAGGGCTGCATCAGGTCCAGCGGGCGCAGCAGGCCGTAGAGGCCGGAGAGTATGCGCAGGTGCTTCTGGGCGTGATTGAAATCCCGTTTGCCCATGGTCTCCGCCTGCAGCCCGGTGTACACATCGCCCTTGAAGGCGAGCAGGGCGGGGCGGGCGTTCTTCGCGGTGAAGGGGCGCTTCCACTGCTGGAAGCGGTCGTAGTTGAGCGCACCCAGCTTGTCGGAGATCTTCATCAGGCTGGAGATCTGCTGCGGGCTCAGTTCGCGCAGCTCCCCGATCAGCTCGGAGGCGTCCTTGAGGAAATCCGGCCGGGTGGTTTCCAGTTGGGGAATTTCACTCTCGTAGTCGAGGGTCTTGGCTGGGGATATAACTATCAGCATGTTTCTTTCGTTGGGTAACTAATTGTGTAGTCGTCACCCCCGCGCAGGCCGGGGACCAGTGTCTGTGGCGCTGGATTCCGGCCTGCGCCGGAATGACGAATTATTTATCTACCGGAATAAGACTATTCCGGCTTCAGCTTATTCCGGTTTGAGAATGGCCTCCCACCAGTTCAGCGGCGTCTGCCCGTCCTGGGGGTCATACACATTGCCGTAGTACCAGACGCTGTTTGCGCCGTCGCACACACTGTCGAGAATCTTCTCGATAGTGGCGAAGCCGCAGCTCACGTGGATGCTGTATACCAGCAGGCGCGGGCTTTCCAGGTCCAGTTCGCCGCCGAGCTTTTCCAGCTGCGGGGTGAGCCGGTCGGAAACAGCGGCGCTGTCGCCGCGACAGAAGACGCGGATCGCCAGGTTGCCGGAGCGCTTGACCAGCTCGAACTCCTGTTTCTCCGTGCTCACCTTGATGGTGTCGCCGCTGGCAATACCCTTGATAAACGCCGGCGAGCGCACCAGCTGGCAGCTGTCGTCCTCGTTCACCCGCACCTGCACGCGCTCCACCACCGGCTCGCCGTCCGGACCGGTGCCGGCGAACAATTCGATTACCTGCAGTGCCGTCATAACCCCGCTCCCCCTGTATCGGGTATTAGTTGTGTAAAATAGCTGGCTAAAACTAGGCATTATACAGGGAGAGACGATGATCTCGCGCGCGCTGATAACCGCCACTGCCGTGGCCGTATCCCTACTGGCCGGTTGTGCGGTCAACCCGGTCACCGGCAAGAAAGAACTGTCGCTGATATCCCAGGGCCAGGAGCTGGCCCTGGGCGAGCAGCAGTACCCGATCAACCAGCAGCAGCAGGGCGGCCAGTACATCCTGGACAAATCGCTGCAGGACTATGTGAACCGGGTAGGCCAGAAGCTGGCGCGGGTGTCCGACCAGCCGCATCTGCCCTACGAATTCGTGGTGCTGAACAACTCCGTACCCAACGCCTGGGCGCTCCCCGGCGGCAAGATCGCGGTGAACCGCGGGCTGCTGGTGCTGCTGGATGACGAGGCGGAGCTGGCCGCGGTGCTCAGCCACGAAATCGTGCACGCCGCCGCGCGCCACTCCGCCGCGGCCATGTCCCAGCAGCAGGTGCTCGGCGCGGGCCTGGCGGTGCTGGGCGCGGCCACCAAGGAAACCGCCTATGGCGACCTGGTCTCCCTCGGCGGCCAGTTGGGCGGCACCGCCTATATCGCCCGCTACGGCCGCGAGAACGAGCTGGAGTCTGACCGCTACGGCATGAAATACATGGCCGCCGCGGGCTATGACCCCCAGGGCGCGGTGCGCCTGCAACGCAAATTTGTGCAGCTCTCCAAGGGCAAAAAGGCCAGCGGCCTGCAGGCCCTGTTTGCCAGCCACCCGCCGTCCCAGTCGCGGGTCGACGCCAATATCAAACACGCCCAGCAGCTCTCGAAGGGCGGTGCCACCAACCGCGCGCAATACCAGAGGGCCATCGCCCAGCTGAAGCGCGACGCCGATGCCTACCAGAGCTACGACGACGCCGTGGCGGCGATCAACAACAAGCAGTATGACCGCGCCCTCAGCCTGGTGCGCCAGGCCCAGCGACAGCAGCCCAAGGAGGCCTCCTTCTACGCCCTGGAGGGAGACCTGCTGGCGCACAAGAAACAGTACCGGAATGCCCACAAAGCCTACGACAGCGCGGTGCAGAAAAACCCCGGGCTCTTCTCCAACTGGCTCAAGCGCGGCATGGCCAGCGCCCAGTTGAACAACTACACCGCCGCCGAACGCGACCTGGAGCGCTCACTGCGCTACCTGAAAACCGCCCACGCCCACTATTACCTGGGGCAGGTCAACGAAAAGCAGGGCAACGTACGGAACGCTTACAGCCACTACCGGACTGCTGCACAGGCGGGCGGGGAGATCGGCAGCAAGGCCCAGGCGAGGATGCAGGCGATCGGTAACAAGGGCTGACACGGCCAGATTCTTTACTGTTTGACATTTGGTAAAGATGAGACCAATCTTTACCAAATAGTGATCAGCAAAGAGAGATCCCATGCCAAAAGTCAGCGCCAAAAGGCAAATCACCCTGCCGATCGAACAGTGCCGCCTGGCGGGCATAGGCCCGGGGGACGAGTTCGAAAGCTATGTGGACAACGAGGGCCATATAACCATCGTGAAGAAAAAGGCCGGTGCGGCGAAAGGCATTCTGTCCGGGCGGAAAATCGATTCCCGGATCAGCGACGAGGCCTCCCTGGAGAGCGGCCTCGCCTCGTGATCGCGATAGACACCAATGTATTGCTACGCTATCTGCTCGCCGACGACGAAACCCAGAGCAGGAAGGCCTCCACATTGATCAGCGGATCACAAGCAGTGCTGGTAACCGATGTGGTGTTGGCAGAGACCATTTGGACCCTCAAAGGCAAGAAATACAAACTCGACAGGGACGCCATAATCCGGGTAGTCAACGCCCTGTTTGAAGAACCCAATATCCATTTCGAAGACGGCCAGACGGTATGGCGTGCCCTGTGCGACTACCGCAAGGCCAGATCGGTAAAAAGTGGCGGCAAAAGAAAGCTGGCGGACTTTCCCGATGCCCTGATTGTCAACAAGGCGCAGTCCTATGCCCGGGAATCCGGCGAACGGCTTTCCGGGGTATTTACCTTTGATGCGGCAGCACAAGTACTGCCCGGCACCAGAAAACCCTAAAAAGATATTGAAGTGTCTTTGCGGATTGCGGACTCACCTAAATAATGTGGAGGAATATCCGCGTTAAACAGAAGGTGGCAATATCAATGGATACTGAAACCTGGCTGTTATTTATAGCTGCGGCCGGCACCCTGGCCATCACTCCCGGCCCGGGAATGCTCTACGTATTGTCCCGCACCCTCGCCGGCGGCAGATCCCAGGGGCTGGCCTCGACCCTGGGGGCCGCGGTGGGCGGAAGCGTGCACGTCGTCGGCGCCGCCCTGGGCATATCCGCCATACTGGCCACCTCCGCAACGGCCTTTACCCTGGTGAAGTGGCTGGGCGCGGTGTTTCTGCTCTGCCTGGGAATCAAAATGCTTTATTCGGCATTCGGGGAGGAGGAGGAGCTAACCATTAATTCCCGCGGAATGAATACCGGTAATTTTTTGCCCACTTTCCTGCAGGGAATCCTCTCCGAGATGTTGAATCCCAAGACCGCCATTTTCTTTCTCGCCTTTATTCCCCAGTTTGTCCGGCCGCAAGAAGGGCCTGTTTTCAGCCAGTTCTTGATGCTGGGGATTATTGTTGTCGCGTTAAATGCAGTTCCGGACCTGTTGATCGTGCTGCTCTCAAAACCGGTGGAGCGGTTGTGGCGCTCCAGCTATCGGTTCCGGGCTGGTCAGCGGATTACATCGGGGCTTTGCCTGATAGGTCTCGGTATTTACCTGGCGTTGACCGACAACAGAAAAGCGGTTTCGGCTGGAAGCTAACTGAGCAGTACCGATTACACTGCTGCCCGCTGCAGCAAAAACAAGGAAAATAACAATGACAAGCTACACAAAGGAGTTCAGTAAAAAACCCGCCTCCGCCGCCCCCAAGCATATCCTGATCTTCCTCGACGGCACCTGGAACGACGAGGACGGCAAGGACGGCGACGGAATCACCACCAACATCTACCGGATGTTCCGCTCCATCGCCGGCACGCTGCACGAAGACGACATTCCCCACCGCATCGAGGGCGAGAACCAGGTGGCGCTGTATTTCCGCGGTGTGGGCAACGACGAAGACAACAGTGCCTTTGGCACCTTCTACGAAGGCGCCTTTGGCGCCGGGGAAAAGCGCATCCGCGACCACGCCTATGTACAACTGGTGGGTCACTACGCCCCCGGCGATTCCATCAGCATTTTCGGATTCAGCCGCGGCGCCGCCTGTGCGCGGCTATTGGCGGCGAAAATCCGTAAATACGGCATTCTTTCCCGGCTTACGGCCACTTTCGAGAAGAACGACAACGACGGGGTTCTGGAGGAATACTTCCTGCGCTACGATGACGAGGTGCCGGATGACGAAGCGGTGGACGTCCAGTTCCTGGGTATCTTCGACACGGTGGGCGCCTTCGGCGTGCCGATAAACCTGGGGTTTATCAAGCTGCAGAAACTCAACCTGTTCCGCAACCTCCGGGTGGCGGAGAACGTCCGGCGGGTGGTGCACTGTGTCAGCCTGGACGAGAGCCGCGAGCCCTTCGTGCCCACCCTGTGCAATTGCGATGAAAAGGTGGAGGAAGTCTGGTTCCCCGGCGTGCACTCGGACGTGGGCGGCGGCTACCGGCTGAATGAACTGGGCAAAATCCCACTGAACTTTATGGTGAAGCGCCTGCGGGAGTATTTTCCTGGCAATCCGGTGCAGTTCGCCCAGGCGGAGCTGGACAGGCATACGCAGGTGGACCTGATCAACGAAAGGATACACCTGCATTACCACGGGGAGGGGTTCAAGAAATACCTGCGGGATGTCCATGTCTCCAAGGACGGAGAGAGGTCCGGGATCAAGCCGAAAATTCACAAGTCGGTGGTGGACCTGAAGGAGTGCGAAAAACTGCATCTGGTGGAGTCCACCAGCACTTTTGTGAAGTTGACACCTATTTTATATTTGCCGGATAACCTGGCGGCGTTGAAGGGAAATTACGAGATTGTGGAGTAGCATTATTGGTTTACAGGATTGAAAACGGCCGCAACTGCGGCCGTTTCTTTATTCCCCAGCAAGCAGGGCGGGCCTGTGGCCTGCAAGCCGAGCTGGAGCTCGGCGTTCCCAGGGATGGCACTATTGGCTTTTTGCCGGCCGCTCCGATCGAATGCCGGAAGGCTCCACCACCCACTCGGGCTCCTCGAATTCGCCCAGCGGGCGGACTTCCACGAAAGGGGTAACGTACGGAACGCCTGCAGCCACTACCAGACTGCCGCCGGGGCAGGCGGCGAGATGCAACAGAGCCCTGGCCAGGATGCAGACGCTCGGCAACAAAGGCTGAACCAAGCAATAAAAGGGCCAGCAACTGGCCCTTTTATTGTTATGTCGGCGTTTGGTACTTACAGCTGGACGGTCAGACCCAGCAGGAACTGGTCCACGTCCAAATCGTTATTGGTGCTGTACGCCAAGCTCCCGGCAATATTGCGGTTGAAGAAGTGGGAAACGCCCAGGTCGAAAGTTTCTGCCTTGTTGTAACCGATACCCACCGAAGTCTCTTTACTGAAGTAGTACTCGGCACCGATATCCCAGTTGTTGTCAAAGTCGTCGTTGCTGGTGTAGCTGGCATCGGCGACAAACCATGTCTCACCACCCAGATCCTTGAAGAATTTGGAGGACAAGGTACGGCTGTCGAAATCGTCATCGGTACTGAAGTTGAAACCGATGTAATCACTGCCGCCCAACTCGTGGTTGTAACGGAGGTCCGCAAAGTAAACGGCATCGCCGCCTTCTACCTTCGCGCGGCGCACCGTCGCCAGGAAGCTCGGGGTGAACAGGTAGCCGGCAGACAGGGTGTGGAGGTCAGCGCCGTCGGAATCGATGTAAGAGCCACCGACAACAAAGCCGTTGGCTGCAAAGTATTCACCGCCAACACCCAAGGCATCGGTATCACCACCCTCGGTATCCAGGTAGCTGTATGCTGCGGAAACCTTGCTGGATTTGATGATGTAATCGAATTCCTTCAGCGGGCCTCTGGTTTCCAAAGGAGAGAAGTAATAAGTAGTATCGATGTTTACCTGATCGGTATCAACACTGCCGAAAGGTGTGTCTGTTTCGGTATTGATATATTTGGCTTCGGAAATGGACTGATAGCTTTCCGCGGCGGCAGAGGCAGCGAAAATCATCAGGGGCAGGGCGGCGAATTTGAACTTCATTTCAATTTCCTTGTTTTACTGCGATTCCAATTGGGGCGCGGATTCTAACAAAAGTTGACCGGAGACAACAACCACTGGTGTAAATGTGGGGGCATTTTGCAAAGACAAAAAAATATTGGCCGGCCGACACTTTTATTCAGCTTAAATATCGTATGCCGCTATCAAAAATGAATTGATTACTGAAGAAAGCCCAACGTGCATCGGATTTTTACTGCTACTCCCCACACTCCGGAACCGCCGGCGGCATCACTATCCATTCCGGCTCCTCGAATTCACCAATTACCCGCACCTCGATAAAAGGGGCCGCGCTGCGGATAATCTCGTCGATTTCGGGGTTGTGCCGGCCTTCCATGGCATCCCGCTCCGCCTTGCTGTTCCAGCTGGCGATGGCGATCAGGGTGCTGGGGTCGCCGATTTTCCGGCGCAACTCGGTGCCCCTGGCGCCGGGGGCCCGCTGGATCAGCTCGGAGGCGCGCACCCAGGCCTCGGCGTATTCCTCGGGGGTGTGGCCTTCCTTGATGCGGACTTCGAAGATGTATTTCATAGATACTCGCGGCAGCTAGCCCCCTCCCCCAGCCCCTCCCCCGCATGCGGGGGAGGGGAGTTAACGCAATCAGGCCTTTTTCAGCTTGTCCTCGTGGCCGTGGCGGATATCGGCACCCTCCACCAGGTAGACCACCTGCTCGCAGATGTTCTTGGCGTGGTCGCCGATGCGCTCCAGGGAGCGCAGAGCCCAGAGGACGTTGATCACCCGCGAGATGCTGCGCGGGTCTTCCATCATGTAGGTGATCAGTTCGCGCACCGCTGTGCGGTAGTCCATGTCCACCTGCTCGTCTTCCGCGAGGGTGTCCATCGCGGATTTCACATCGAAGCGGGTATAGGCGTCGAGGGAATCGTTGAGCATCTTGCGCACGGCGCTGGCGATATGGCGGATTTCGGTGTAACCCCGCGGCGCCGTGCCCTCGTCGGTGAGCGCGATGGCCATCTTGGCGATCTTGCTGGCCTCGTCGCCGACCCGCTCCAGGTCGCGGGCGATGCGGATCACCGACATCACCATGCGCAGGTCGGAGGCGGCGGGCTGGCGCTTGGCGATAATCAGCGTGGCGTGCTCGTCCAGGGCCATCTCGCGCTTGTCGATTTCCTCTTCGATGTGCAGCACCTTTTCCGCCAGTTCGCTGTCGGCGTTGGCCAGTGAATCCACCGCGTCGGCCACCTGGCGCGCCACCATGCCGCCCATTTCCAGCATCTCGGTCTTGATGCTTTCCAGGTCCTCGTTGAATTGGCGGGAGATGTGTTGGTCGAAATGCATGTCCATAGTGGTTCTCGGGGAGTTGGTTGCCTCAGCCGAAACGGCCGGTGATATAGGCCTCGGTCAATTCGTGTTGCGGGTTGGTAAACACCATTTCGGTATCGTTCACCTCCACCAGGTGCCCCAGGTGAAAATAGGCGGTGCGCTGGCTGACCCGCGCGGCCTGCTGCATGGAGTGGGTGACGATGGCGATAGTGTAGTTCTCCCGCAACTCGTCGATCAGCTCCTCGATGCGCGCGGTGGCGATGGGGTCCAGGGCGGAGCAGGGCTCGTCCATCAGGATCACCTCCGGGCTCACGGCGATGGCGCGGGCGATACACAGGCGCTGCTGCTGGCCGCCGGAGAGGCCGGTGCCGGGCTTGTCCAAACGGTCCTTTACCTCGTTCCACAGGCCGGCGCGGCGCAGGCTGTTCTCGACGATCTCGTCCAGTTCCGCGCGGCGGCTGGCGATACCGTGGATCTTTGGGCCGTAGGCGACGTTCTCGTAGATGCTTTTCGGGAAGGGGTTGGGCTTCTGGAACACCATGCCCACCCGCGCGCGCAGCGGCACCACGTCGACCTTGGGGCCGTAGATGGGCTCGCCGTCGAGGGTGAGTTCGCCCTCGACACGGCAGCCTTCGATGGTGTCGTTCATGCGGTTGAGGCAGCGCAGGAAAGTGGACTTGCCGCAGCCGGAGGGGCCGATCATCGCCACCACTTCGTTGCGGCCGATATCCAGGCTCACGTCGTAGATCGCCTGGGCCTCGCCGTAGAAGACGTTGACGTTGCGCATGCGCAGCTTGGCGTTGTCGCACAGCGGCCGGCCGACGGTTTCGGTTACCTTTCTCTGGGTATCCACTGTCTCTCGTTCTACCGTTTTGGGTTGCGCGGCTCCGGCTTGGCCGGCGGCATCCAGGGTCATTGTAGTCATCGGAAGATAATCCCGTTTGTCGGCCGCTACCAGCGGCGCTCGAGTTTTTTGCGCAGCCAGACCGCGCTGGTGTTCATCGCGATCAGCACGGCGAGCAACACCATGATGGCCGCGGAGGTGCGCTCGACAAAGGCCCGCTCGGGGCTGTCCGCCCAGAGGTAGATCTGCACCGGCAGCACCGTGGCCGGGTCGGTGATACCGCCGGGCACGTCGACGATAAACGCCACCATACCGATCATCAGCAGCGGCGCCGTCTCGCCCAGGGCCTGGGCCATACCGATGATCGCGCCGGTGAGCATACCGGGCATGGCCAGCGGCAGCACGTGGTGAAACACCACCTGCATGCGCGAGGCGCCCATACCCATGGCCGCCTGACGGATCGACGGCGGCACCGCCTTCAGCGCGGCGCGGCTGGAGATAATGATCGTGGGCAGGGTCATCAGCGTGAGCACCAGGCCGCCGACCAAAGGCGCGGAGCGCGGCAGCTCGAAAAAGTTGATAAAGATCGCCAGGCCCAGCAGACCGAAGACGATGGACGGCACCGCGGCGAGGTTGTTGATATTCACTTCGATCAGGTCGGTCCAGCGGTTTTTCGGCGCGTACTCCTCGAGATAAATCGCCGCGGACACGCCGATGGGGAAGGACAGCAGCAATGTCACCAGCAGGGTGAGCAGGGAGCCCACCAGCGCCGCGCGAATACCCGCCTGTTCCGGCTCGCGGGAATCGCCGTTGGTAAAGAAGGTGGTGTTGAAGCGTTTCTTCAGCTCGCCGCTTTCCATCAACTGCTGGATCCAGCCGGCCTTCTGGTCCGAGGTGCGGCCGCGGAAGCCGTTTTTGGAATCGTCCAGGCTCTTGACGAAGGTGTCCACGTCGTCGTCGGCGGCCAGCCACAGGGTTTCGCTCTGCCCCAGCAATTCAGGGTCGGCCCTGAGGCGGTCGCGCAGGGTAAAGGGGGCGCCGCTGGAGACCAGCGAGTAGAGTTCGCGCTTCTCCTTGCGCCCGCTCACGTCGGGGAAACGCTGCCGCAGCGCCTGGCGGACTACCCCGTCGAAGTTGGCCCAGGCCAGGCTTTCCTCGTCCACCTTGTCGATGCCGAGCACCTGCTCGTCGTAGTGCACGCGCAGCTCGATGGCACTCTGCACGAAGGCGCCGCTGCCCTTGGAAATGATATCGGTAAACAGCACCACCACCGCGAGCACGCCGAAGGCGATGCTGGCGATGCCCAGGCCGCGGAAGAGTTTTTCCTTGCGGTGGCGGCCGGCGAGGCGCCGCTCAATGCGCTCGCGGACCTGTGCTTGCGTCAGATCAGTCATACTGTTCCCGATATTTTTTCACGACGTGCAGGGCGATAAAGTTCAGCACCAGGGTGGACAAAAACAGCATCAGGCCCAGGGCGAAGGCGGCCAGGGTTTTCGGGCTGTCGAACTCCTGGTCCCCCACCAGCAGGGTGACGATCTGCACCGTCACCGTGGTCACCGATTCCAGCGGGTTGGCGGTCAGGTTGGCGGCCAGGCCGGCGGCCATCACCACGATCATGGTCTCGCCGATCGCGCGGGACACCGCCAGCAGCACGCCGCCGACGATGCCCGGCAGCGCCGCGGGAATCACCACCTTGCGCACGGTTTCCGAGCGGGTGGAGCCCAGGCCGAGGGCACCGTCGCGCAGGGACTGGGGCACCGCGTTGATCACGTCGTCGGATAGCGAGGACACGAACGGAATAATCATGATGCCCATCACCAGTCCTGCGGCCAGCGCACTCTCGCTGGAGGCCTGCAGGCCGACGGAGGTGGCCAGATCGCGAATAAAAGGCGCGACCGTAAGCGCGGCGAAGAAACCGTAAACCACCGTGGGCACACCGGCGAGGATTTCCAGCAGCGGCTTGGCCAGGGCGCGCACCCGTTTGCTGGCGTACTCGGCGAGATAAATGGCGGACATCAGGCCCACCGGCACCGCCACAAACATGGCGATGGCGGAGACCATCAGGGTGCCGGTGAACAGCGGCACTGCGCCGAAAGCGCCGCTGGAGCCCACCTGGTCGGCGCGCAGGGCCATCTGCGGGCTCCAGTGCAGACCGAACAGGAATTCGGTGACCGGCACCGTCTGGAAAAAGCGCAGGGATTCGAACAGCACCGAGAGCAAAATACCCACGGTGGTGAAGATGGCGGCACAGGCGCAGGCGAGCAGCACCGCGCGCAATACCTTTTCCACTTTTTCCCGCGCGCGCAGTTCGGGGGAAAAACGCAGCAGGGCGAAGGCCCCCAGGCCCAGCGCCAGTATCAGGGTCAGCGCCGCCTGCAGCAGGCTCGCGCCGCTGCGCAAACTGTTCAGGCGATCCGCCGCCGCCTGCAGTTCCGGCGTGGCCTCGCCGAACAGGTTGCCGGCGGCGAGGTTTTGGATCTGCGCGTAGAGCAGGTTCTGCCCAGCGGCGGTCTCCGGCTTGTCGGAAATACTGTTCATCACCATCGCGCGGATGATCGCGCTGTCGAAGGCCAGCCAGGCGCCCAGCAACAACAGTGCCGGCAGGCCGCACCAGAGCGCGGTGTGCAGGCCGTAATAACTCGGCAGCGAAGCCAGGTTGCGCACACCGCCTCTGCTGCGCGCGGCCGCCAGCGCGCGGCTGAAACCGGTACCGTAGGCCACCAGGACCAGCAGTAACAACAGGGCGAACAGGGTGGGGGTTTGCATCGATTTACCGTGCTTTCAAATTCTTCGCGGGCATTATCCGGGCTTTTTACTACGATTGCATGGCGCCGTCACAAAACACAAAACGGCAGGACTGCCGTTTTGCACAGCCGAAGGCTGCCCATAGGGTGAGGGCCATGGATGGCCCGAATGAAAAGCCAGGCCCCGGGGCCTGGCCGGTAATTCCGTTTACCTGCTTGCGACCTGAATGAGGTTAAGCCGTAGGGTGCGCCGCGCGCACCTTTTGCGCAGATACCGGCGCTTGCCGGTGCGCAAGGCGCACCCTACGGACTTATTTCTTTGCGGCAAGGTTGGTCAGCGCGCTCAGCTTGCGCACGTCCGCCACTACCTGCTGGCGCTTGGCCGCGGGCAGCGGGATCATGCCCTTGTCGGCCAGGTAGCCGTCGTCGCCCCAGGCGCGCTCGCTGGTGAACTCGGCCAGGAACTGCTTGACTCCCGGTACCACGTTCACGTGCGCTTTCTTCGCATAGATGAACAGCGGGCGGGAGACCGGGTAGCTCTGGTCGGCGATGGATTCGAAGGTCGGCTCCCGACCCTCGATCAGGGAACCCTGCACCTTGTCGGCATTCTGGTTGAGGAAACTGAAGCCGAAGATACCCAAGGCGTTGGGGTTGGCCACCAGCTTGTTCACGATCAGGTTGTCGTTCTCACCCGCTTCCACATAGGCGCCGTCTTCGCGCACGTTGTGGCAGATGGCCTTGTAGGCATTCTTGTCTTCTTTCTTCTTGGCGGCGATCCAGTCGAAGGACTTGCAGCCACCTTCCATCGCCAGCTCGGCGAAGGCGTCTCGGGTACCGGAAGTGGGGGGCGGGCCCAGCACTTCGATCTTGTGCGCGGGCAGAGCGAGGTTCACGTCTTTCCAGGTTTTGTAGGGGTTGGGCACCAGGGTCTTGGAGCCGTCGGGGTTGGGGACATCCTTGGCCAGGGCCAGGAAGATGTCGCGGCGGCTCAGCTCGAAGGACTCGGCGCTCCTGGCGTTGGCCAGCACGATGCCGTCGTAGCCGATCTGCACCTCCACCACGTCCACGCCGTTGTCGTTGCACATGTCCAGCTCGGACTGCTTGATGCGACGGGAGGCGCCGGTGATATCCGCAGTGTTCTCACCCACACCCTGGCAGAACAGCTTCATGCCGCCGCCGGTGCCGGTGGATTCCACAACCGGGGTCTTGAACTGGGTGGCGCGGCTGAAGCGCTCGGCCACGGTGGTGGTAAAGGGATATACGGTGGAAGAGCCGACGATGCTGATATGATCGCGGGCCGCCAGGGCCGCCTGGGAGGCGGCAATCGCCACGGCCGCCAGGGCCGAGGCCACTAATTTCTTACTCGCGGGGCGCTTGTTCATTGGGAACTCCAGTGTTCTCGGTTTTGTTTCACGCGGCGATGCTATGAGCTTCGGGTGACGATTCTATGAATGAAAAATGACAAAATGGTTACAAGCCCTCTCTGCCCCTATCCCTGGCGCCAATAGCGTCCACACGGTAGGCTTGACCCCAGGTTCAACCCCGACAGAACAATAAGATGCGATGACAGATTCCCCCATTTCCCCCCTGCTTCGCGGTGCCCGCGGCCTGGACCACCTGGCGCGCGCCACCGGCGGCCTGCTCGGCTGGTTCACCCTGGCGATGGTGCTGCTGCAGAGTGCGGTGGTGCTGCTGCGTTACGGCCTCAACGGCGGCTCAGTGGCCCTGCAGGACTCGGTGGTCTACCTGCACGGCGCCGTCTTTATGCTCGGCCTGGCCTACGCCCTGTACACGGGCGCCCATGTACGGGTGGATGTCTTCTACCGCCGCATGAGCCCGCGCCGCCGGGCCTGGGTGGACGCGGTGGGTACCCTGGTGTTCCTGCTGCCGTTGTGCGCCTTTATCGCCATCGGCAGCTGGCACTTCGCCGCCGCCAGCTGGGCGGTGCGCGAGGCCAGCTCCAGCGCCGGCGGCCTGCCGGGGGTCTTTCTGCTCAAGAGCCTGATCCCGCTGGCGGCGGCAACCCTGGCGCTGCAGGGGCTCGCGGAACTGGCCCGGGCGCTGGCGCGGCTGATGGAGGTGGAAGGCGCAACGCCGACTCCCCGGGCACCGGCGGCTACGCCCTCCGCGACAGAGGAGGTAGGCGTGTGATCGAGCTGGTTCCCCTGTTGATGTTCCTCGCCGTGTGCGGGCTGCTGATGTTCGGTTACCCGGTGGCCTTTACCCTGGGCGGCACCGCACTGCTGGCGGCGGGGCTGGGTATCGTGGCCGGCGTATTCGACGCGGAACTGCTGCGCGCCTTCCCCGACCGCCTCTACGGCATCATGCAGAACGGCACCCTGATGGCGGTGCCGCTGTTCGTTTTGATGGGTGTGATGCTGGAGCGGGCGCGGATCGCCGAGGAGCTGCTGGTGAACCTGGCCCTTGTATTTTCCCGGGTGCCCGCGGGCATGGCGGTCTCGGTGGTGGTGGTGGGCGCGCTGCTGGCCGCCAGCACCGGTATCGTCGGCGCCACGGTGGTGACCATGGGGCTGATGTCCCTGCCCACCATGCTCAAACGCGGCTACTCGCCGACCCTGGCCAGCGGCACCATCTGTGCCACCGGCACCCTGGGCCAGATCATCCCGCCATCCATCGCCCTGGTGCTGCTGGGGGACACACTGTCCAATGCCTACCAGCGGGCGCAACTGTCCGCGGGTATCTTCAACCCGCAGCCGGTGAGCGTGGGCGACCTGTTCGTGGGAGCGATCATTCCCGGGCTGCTGCTGGTGACGGCCTATATCATCTACCTGCTGTTTGTGGCCCGCCACCAGCCGGCGGATACCGGCGACCGCGGCGAGGTGAACCTCTCGCAGATCCTGAAGAGCCTGCTGCCCCCCATTGCGCTGATGCTGTTGGTGCTGGGTTCGATCATTACCGGCATCGCCACGCCCACCGAGGCCGCCGCGGTGGGCGCCCTGGGGGCGGGGCTGCTGGCCTACAGCCGCGGCGCGCTCAAGTGGCAGCGGGCCGGGGAGGTGGGGCGCAGCACCCTGCAGGTGACCGCGATGGTGTTCGCCATCCTGATCGGCGCCTCGCTCTTCTCGCTGGTGTTCCGCGGCTACGATGGCGAGGAACTGGTCACCGGCTTCTTCACCAACCTGCCCGGCGGCGTGATCGGCGCGACCCTGCTGGTAATGCTGGCGATTTTCCTGCTGGGCTTTATCCTCGATTTTATCGAGATCACCTTCGTGGTGGTGCCCATCGTCGGCCCGGTACTGCTGGCCATGGGCGTGGACCCGGTGTGGCTGGGCATTATGATCGCCATCAACCTGCAGACCTCCTTCCTCACCCCGCCGTTCGGCTTCGCGCTCTTCTACCTGCGCGGAGTGGCGCCGGAATCGGTGGCCACCGCGGCCATCTACCGGGGCGTGATGCCGTTTATCGCCATCCAGTTGCTGGTGCTGTGCCTGCTGGCAATTTGGCCGGCGCTGGCGACCTGGCTGCCGGGACGCTTGTCTTAGCTCCGGGGCGCCTTTAAGCTTTAGTGATACCTGCACCGGAGGTGTATTGTATGGCCTTGCGACAGCGCGACAACGAATACCATACCTATGCCGATTACCTGACCTGGCCGGAAGATGTGCGCTACGAGTTGATCGATGGCGTGGCTTACCTGATGTCGCCCGCACCCACACGGCGTCACCAGGAGTTTGTTTTTGAAATGGCCCGACAGGTGGGCAATACCCTCGAGGGCAAACCCGGCCGCGTCTATATGGCTCCCTTCGATGTGCGCTTACCAAAGGGCGACGAGACGGACGAACTGGTTGATACGGTGGTTCAGCCGGATCTGCTGGTGGTCTGCGACAGGGATAAGCTCGACGACCGGGGCCTGCGCGGTGCTCCGGACTGGGTGGTCGAGATTCTGTCACCCTCAACCGCAAGCCACGACCAGATTCGCAAGCTCGCCGCCTACGAACGCGCCGGCGTGCCGGAAGTGTGGCTGGTACACCCCACCGACAAAACCCTCGCCACCTATCGCCTGGAAAACGGGCGCTACGGCCGCGCCGAGATCACTGAACTGCAGGGCCGGAGGAAAGTCATCCAACTGCCCGACCTCACCATCGACTGGGATCACCTTCTGGCACAATTGGTCGATTAGACAGGCTTTTGCACCGCGCCACAGGCTAAAAGCTGGCCATATTGTGCTAGAATGCGCCACCCCCAAAGTGGCGGAAACCTATAAATCTAACAATGTGAGCAGTCGATGTCCGCACTCGATGAAGAGCCGCAACCCACCGGCACCCTGACCCTGCAAACCCAGACCATGCCCCGCGACACCAACCCCCAGGGGGACGTCTTTGCCGGCTGGCTGATGTCACAGATGGACCTGGCCGGCGCCATTCTCGCCCAGAGCATCGCCCGCGGCCGGGTCACCACCGTCGCGGTGGGCAGCATGGTGTTCCTGCGCCCGGTGCCCGTGGGCTCCACCGTCAGCTGCTACGCAGAGGCCATCGAAGTGGGCCGCTCCTCGATCCGCACCATGGTGGAAGTCTGGCTGACCCGGGTGGATACCGGTGAGCAGGTAAAAGTCACCGAAGGTGAATTCGTATTCGTGGCCATCGACGACCGCGGGCATACCCGGCCGCTGCCTCAATAACCATCCCCGGCGGGTGCTATACCCATTGGGATGGTGCAACAAATCCTGAACCTGGCCGGTATTCTGCTGATCCCCACCGGCTTGCTGCTGATGATTCTCGGGCGCCTGCGCTGGAGCCGCAAAGCGATCCTGTCCGGCGTCGCGTTCCTGGTCCTGGGCGCACTACTGCTGGTGTGGATGCATTTTGTATTGCTCTGGCAGGTGGACGCCTGCCTGGATTCGGGTGGGCAGTACAATTACAAAGAGAGTGTCTGCGACTTTGAATAGCGAAAAGGCCATTCGCTTCGTGGTTCGACCCGGAGATACATCCTGCAGGCTTGTTCGACCCTCCACAGCTATTCACTATCTTTCAGCGCCCGCGCCTGGTAGTAGGCCTCCTCGCTGATCTGGTGGTAGGGAATCACCTCCCGCTCGAATTCCTTGAACGCCTTGTACACCCGGGCGAACTGCGGGTCCCTCGCCGCGGTTTCTTTCATGATCTGGTCGTTGATTTCCTGCAGGTGCGCGATCACCTCCGCGGGCAGGCGCTTGAGCTGTACGCCGTGCTTCTCCACCAGTTCCTTCAACGCACGGTTGTTGCGCGCGGTGTACTCGTCGAGCATATCCTGGTTGGCGTCGCGGGCGGCGGTGCGAACGATTTCCTGCAGGTCCGGCGGGAGTTTTTCGAATGCGGTCTTGTTGACGATAAATTCCAGGATGGAGCCGGGCTCGTGCCAGCCGGGGTAGTAGTAGTAATCGGCGATCTGGTGGAATCCGAAAGCCAGGTCGTTGAAGGGGCCCACCCACTCGGTGGCATCGATAACGCCGGTCTGCAGTGCGGTGTACAGCTCGCCGCCGGGGATGGTGACGGCGGTGCCGCCGGCGCGGTTCAGCACCTCACCGCCGATGCCGGGAATACGCATCTTGAGGCCCTTGAGATCCTCCACGGAATTGATCTGCTTGTTGAACCAGCCGGCCATCTGCACGCCGGTGGAGCCGCCGGCCATGGGAATCAGATCGAAGGGCGCGTAGAGTTCTTCCCACAGCTCCAGGCCGCCGCCGTGGTGCAGCCAGCCGTTCATCTCCTGGGCATTCAGGCCGAAGGGCACGGCAGTAAAAAACTGTGCGGCCGGGATTTTTCCCTTCCAGTAATAGGCCGCGCCGTGGCCCATCTGCGCGGCGCCGTCGGATACCGCACCGAACACTCCCATCGCCGGCACAAGCTCCCCGGCGCCGTAGACCTTGATCTTCAGGCGCCCGGCGGACATGGCTTCGACTTTTTTCGCGAATCGCTCCGGTGCGCTGCCGAGGCCGGGGAAGTTCTTCGGCCAGGTGGTGACGAGTTTCCACTGGAAGGTTTCCCGGCTGCCGTCCTCGGAAAAATGCTGCGCGGGCCCCAGGGATGCGCGGGAGGCGACCAGGGCGCCGAAGGTGATGACCAGCAGCGCGAGCAGGCCGAGGATGATGGGGGGGTACCAGTTGATTTTTTTCATCGGTGTTTATTTTTTGCTGCTCGTATATTTTTTGTGCTTTTGTAGGAGCGGCCCATGGCCGCGATCAGTGGTTTTCGCGAAGTCCGATCGCGGCCATGGGCCG
>NZ_JBOFOC010000099.1:0-21796 GCF_051659245.1 Microbulbifer sp. | reverse complement strand
AGTCTTCAAGACTGGCTAACCGGTATTGATCGCTCTCGCCCGGAATCAACGCCCAGTGATAGGTGATCACCGTATTGCCATGGTGGTCTTCAACGGATTTGATCCGGTCTTGTTCGTAAGTAAAACTGACGCGTACACCATTTTTATCTTCGTAGTCGACGATCTGACCATTGGTGTAGTGAATAACATTGCCGCTGCGGTCCCGCCAGGTGTAGTACGTGCTAGTCCCGTCACCGTTTAGCGCTTCCCTCTTGGTGAGGGTCTGCACCAGCAGCGCTTGGTAGGTGTCACCATCCGGCGCAATACAATTGTTTACATCGGTAGCGAATTTTTCCGGGCGGTAAGACATGCCGTTGCGGAACAGGTAAAACTCATAGGGCTGTTTACAGTTGCCACTGATCGGCGCTGTTTCACCCTGTTCGGCCCGCAATTCACTGTAGGTCTGTATTGGGTTCCAGCGGCTGTTCCATTCCCAACCATTAGGCGTCCAGCGGCGCAGCATCCGGACACTGCCCCCCAACACCTTGACCTGCATATCTTCCAGGTCTTCGCGGTTCTCCGAAGAGGTTGCACGCGGTGCGGCACCGTCACTGCTGATGCCGGGTTTTGCGAATACCAACGGCGCCACTAAAAGTGCGAGTACGGATGTGGCTACCGCCCAGTAGCTGGCTATTCGCTGTGGCCTGGCCTTGCGCATGGTTGCAGTTGGGGCCGGCTTGGCTATCCCGGTACAAAACTTCATTGTTGTTTTTCCTGGTCTTTTTTTGATGGGCACGAGCCCGTCATGGATGACGGGAATGCCGAAAACGCATGGACGCAGTTTTCGGCCTTCGCTTTGCCCATCCTACAAATCTATGGTTTTACGTCGTTGTAGGAGCCTGCTTGCAGGCGAACAGCGACAGAGCGCTGCTCTTTCCGCCTGCAAGCAGGCTCCTACGGCGGGCCTTTGGCCCGTTTGCCGAGCTGGAGCCCGGCGTCCCCGGGGGGAGCTTTCTTATTGGGCGCCCGTGTTGTCCTTGTTGCTCTTACAGTTACCATCAACGCATGGCGGCGGTTCACAGCGCAGGGTCTCCACATCGCCGCCTACCGAGGTGTAGTTGGGGTTGTAGCCAGAGCCGCTGCCGCCACCGCCGCCGTAGTAATAGCTGTCACCACCGCCACCACCGCTACCGGAGGAGCCACAGGAGCCGCGGGAAGCGGTGGACCAGTGGGTGGAGGTGCCGCCGGGCACCGTCTGGCCGTTGGCGCACTGGCTCTGGTAGCTTACGTTGTACTGGTAGCTGTGCCGGCCGCAGCCGGCGCCGCTGGCTCCGCCCTCTTCGTTCGGATTGAAGTCGCGCAGGGCGGTAATTCGGTAGGGGATATACACCACTTCGCCCGCGTCGATGGTTTCCGGAACCTCGGCCAGGAACTCGAAGGACACCACGTCGTTACCCGAAGGCAAGGCGCCGCTGACTTCGTCCGCGCGAATCAGGCCGTAGTTGGTGAGACTGAGTTCGCCGGTAAAGACGTCGCCCTTCTTCATGTCCGGCAGGGTGACGCTGAGCGGATCGAGCATTACCACGGCCACCGGCACCTGGGTCTCAAAGGTGGCTTCCAGCTTGATCTCGTAGCGGTCTTCCAGGTTGATCTCGTTGACTTGCCACTCGACGGTGACGATCTGGTTCATCAGGAAGACTTCTTCCGCGATCGTTGCGCCGGGCTTGACCCAGAGGCGGCCGGAGACGCTTTCGTGGTCGAAGGCGCTTACCCGGTAGGCGTAGCGGCCGGCGGGCAGGTCCTTGAGCAGGGCCTCGCCGTTGGCGTCGCTGCTGATGGTGCGGGTCTCGGACAGCACCTGTTCGTTCTGCAGCTCTATCTTGGCGCCGGCCAAGCCCGGGATCAGCTGGTTGTCTTCGCTCAGGGTGGCGGTGTAGATATCGCTGATATGGAAGAAGGCATCGCCCTGTTCAGACGTTACTGCGGCGACAAAAATGGGCACGGTAAAGCGGTGTCCACCGTCGCCTTCAACAACGAGCCGGAACTCGTAGTTGCCCTGCTCCACCGAGGCGTCCGGGCTGAAGGTGACGCGGATATCGCGGCTCGCGCCGATATCCATATCGCCCAAGCTCGCGGTGCCGCCGAGGCGCACCCAGGCCGGGGCCGGGTTCTGCTCGCCGTCCTCCAGCGTCAGAGTCGCATTGCGCAGTACGTCGAAGCCGGTGTTCTTCAGCGCGAAGGTTTCGGTGGTGCTGCCGCCCAGGGCGACGCCTGTGTCGATAAACGACGGCGCGGCCTTGATGACCGGGCGGCTTTCGGACAGGCGGTACTCCAGCGCAATGTCCTCCAGCACCTGTGCCACGCCGTTGACGTCCGCCAGCACCTGGAAGTAGAGGAAGCCGCTTTCCGGAGCCAGGTTGTTGCCGGACAGGGTCAGATTGATCACGCCCTTCTGCTGAGGCGCCAGTTCGATCACCGAGCCTGGATCCAGGTGCAGGCCCGTGGGTATCTGCAGCTGCTCGGTGCCCGGCTCCGCTACCGACACCAAACGCACGTTGCTCAGCGCGCTGCCGTGACCGGCCTTCACGCTGATGGGCACCGTCTGGTTGTAGTTGCGCAGTATATTGATATTCACCTGGCGCGGACTGACTTCGGAGGTGAGTACCGCAAATTCCCCCTGGTTCGGGCGGCCGAGGCTGTCCGGGTGGATGACGGACACCCGCCAGGTACCGCTCTGTCCCTGGGGATCGAAGACGTGGGAGAAGTTGCCGTCGCTATCGGTAATCACCGACACCTGCCGCTCGAAGCCGCGCACTTCCAGTACCAGGGTCAGTGGCACATTGCCGACGGGCGATGCGCTGGCGCGATCCAGGGCGCGGCCGCTGAAGGTGACGGTTTCTCCGGCGCTGTAGACCTGCTCCGGAGTTATCGTCGTCAGCTCGCCGGTGTAGGCGGTCTCCTGCAGCGACGCCTGAATGCGGGTGCCATTGCCCTCGATCACCACTTGGGTGGGCTTACCGGTATGGTAGCGGAAGTGGTCGATTTCCAGGGCCACGGTGACCTGGTCCGGCGCCGCCTGTGGAATCGGCACTTGGATCCAGTCGGAGACGAAGGTCTCGCCGGGCTGCAGGCGCGCGACCGTCTCGCCGCTGGCTACCGTAATGACATCGCCAGTAAATTGCCGCACCGTTTGGGTGGAGAGCAGGTTGCCGTCCGCGTCCTCGATGCGGATGCGCACTTCGTCCGACGGATTGCCGCCGTTGCTGCGCGCCACCAGCACTTCGGTTTCCACCGCCGAGGTGTTCTCCATGGTAAAGCGCACCTTGCCCAGACCGCCGCGGTAAACGGTGTCGGTTTCCAGGCCGAGGCGCAGGGCGGCGTCGCCGACCAGCACTTCGTCTTCCGCGTGGATAAACACGGCCTCACCGGGCAGCGGCGACTGCTCCAGGCGCAGCTGGATGTTGCTGAGCGTATCCAGCTTCCCGTAGCCGCCGATTACGATCGGCACTTCCACCAGGCCGCCGGCGGCGACGGAGAAGCTGGCGGACTGGTGCTCGCGGGCAACTCCGTTGTCGCTGACGGTGGCGAACAGCTTCACGCCGGAGATATCGCCGCTGCCGCGGTTCTGTACGCGGAAGCGCACTTCGTTCATCACGCCGCGCTTTATGGCAGTATCACCGTCTTCAGGCTCGATCACTTCCACCGACAGCGCCGGCAGCAGCAGGCTGTGGCCGATGCTGGTCGCACCCTGGTCGTCCTCGGCGATGACCGTGTAGCGACGCTCGGCGATCGCGCCTTGCGCGCCGGCGGTGTAGCTCTCGTCCACGAAGGTGGTGGGGTTGCCGCCGTGGGGAATCAGCGCGCTGGTGATCTCTTGCAGATCTTCGTCTCCACCGACATACACGCGATAGCCGGCGATGGCGGCGCCGCTGTGGTTCCACTGCAGCTGCGGATTGCCGTTGGCATTGACCGAAATGCTGATATCGGAGACCGGCAGTAGACCGAAGTTCAGGTAGGCCGTTTCGCTCGGCGCCGACTCGTTGCCCGCGGCGTCCAGCGCGGTGATCACATAGGCGTGTTCGCTTTCGCTGGGCTTGGCGTCCAGGGCGATGGTGTCGGGGATGCCGGTCTGCAGCGGCTCGATACTTTGCAGCAGGGCGCTGTCGGCGCTCTCACCTTCCGCCAGGTTGAGGCGGTAGAGGTTGTAGCTGAGCTTGGCCACCTCCTCGGCGTTGCCCTGGGCATCGGTTGTTGGGGCTGCCCAGGTGGCGACGATACCGGCGCCGTTCAGCTCCAGTGCCAGTTCCGTGGGTATTGCGGGTGCAATACTGTCTGCACTCACCGCCACCGGCTCGCTCATAGCGCTCACCGCGATCTGGTCGTTGTCGCGGCGCTCGCTGGCGACGGCGTAGAAGTATTGGCCGTCGCTGGGGAGGCTGTCGGTGGTTTCGGTTTCCGGCAGGCGTTTTAGCTCGGTATATTCCGCATCGCCCTCGGCCTTGCGGTAGAGCACATAACGGGCCTCTTCCACCGGGTCCCATTCGAGCGCGACGCCGCCGTTGGGCTGGGCGATCGCCTTGAGGTTTTGCGGGATATCCAGCGGCGGCAGCTCGCCCTGGTAGACCTGAAAGTTGTTCGGCGCGCGGACTCTGGTGCTTTCGTTGTCCAGGTCGTCCAGCGCGCGGTAGCTGAAGCGCAGGCTTTCCACGGCGGGGTTGCCAGCGTCGTCCTGGCCGGCAGTGACCGGCAGTACAAAGCTGCCCACCCACAGGGGCTGGCCCTCGATGGACTGGGCATCCCGGGTCAGGCCGATGCCGTTTTCATAGCCGGCGATCTCCATATTGTCGATCAGCGGAATCAGGCTGGGCATCTCGCCCGGCTTGACCTCGTCGTCCAGTTGCAGCACCACTTCCACCGGCAGGCCGTTCTGTTCGTCCACCTGCAGGGGTTCGCCCGGGTTCAGGGTAAGCGCGATGACTTCCGGCCCCTTGGCGTCGATCAGCAGTGTATTGCCCGCTTCGATAATGGTGCCGCGGTTGCCCACATGGTCGTGTGCGGACATCACCGCGTAGGCGGTGCCGGAGAGCATGCCCGGTTCGATGGTGAAGCTGCCGCTGTAGAGGGTGTCGTCGCTGTAGTCTTTACTCAGGTCCACGGTGAGCGGCACGCCGCCTTCCGGCGCCAGGGCAAAGTAAGGTTTGTTGCGCAGCGGCTCGTCGAACTGAACCGTGACTTCCACCGTGCCCGGCGCATGGCGGCCGCTGGCGCTGTCCACCAGGCCGCTGGATTGATAGCTCACTTCCAGTGCATGGGGGCCTTCGCTGTCCGCCGTGGCTTCCACCAGGCTGGACAGGCTGCTCTCCGTGGGCACTTCGTTGACAGTGGTGACCGCGTAGAAGTAGTCGCCGTCTACCGACGGCAGGTCGGTGAATTTCCCTTCGCTCAGCAGCTGGCTATTGACCTTCTGCGCTTCCTGCGCGGTGGCGAACGGGGAAGTGGAGCGGTAGACGTTGTAGCCGGCGGTCTGGTTTTCCGCGTCGTCGCTGCTCACTGCACTCCAGGACAGCGAGATTTCGCCCAGTTCTCTTTCGATGGCGGTCAGATCGGTCGGCGCATCCGGAATGGAGGTGTTGAGCGTGACAGTGCGCGCGGCACTCTGCGCACCGAAACCGCTGCGTCCCGGATACTCGGCCGCGGCGGTGATCAGGTTGTCGCCCTCTTCCAGGGTAATTTCCACCTGGAACTTACCAGTGCTGTCGACCGGCTCGACAGTACCCACCGCAGTGCCGTTGCGGTAGAGCTGTACCTGGGTCTGCTTTTCGGCGCTGCCGTAGACGGTTACCGCCGGGTTGTTGGTCAGCCAGCCTTCGCTCGGGCTGGTGATCTGAGGTGCGGACGGCGCGGCCAGCGCCACGCTGAAGCCGTATTCCGCGATGGTGACGTTTTCCCAGACGTCGTAGGCCTTTACCGTCAGGGCGTGATCGCCGTCCGTATAATTCAGCAGCGCGACATTGCGTCCGTATGTTGAAGAGTCGCCGCCGCTGGCGGCGTACTCGGTGCCGAGCAACTTGCCGTCCAGGTAGAACTCCACCCGCGCAACGCCGGACTCGTCCGTCGCGGCTATCTTGAAGCGGCCGTCCTGCACCAGTTGCGGTGTCGTGGTGAGATCCAGCAGCGCTGTGCCCTGCTGGTATTCCGCCGCCTCAATAGTCGGGCCCTCGGTATCCGCCTCCGGCGTGACCGCGACCGGCGTCACCGCCGGGTCGGAACCACCGGAGATATTTACCGACGCCACCGCCACATAGTAAGTAGTGCCGTTCTTCAGGCCGGCCAGGGACCAATTGAGCTCGGTATCGGACACGCTGCCTTTGCTTCGCACCGCTTTCGGCTGCAGCCCGGCAGTCGAACTGAAGCTGCTCTCCTGCACATAGACCGCGTAGTTCTTCAGCAGCTCGTAGGGCGCGACGCTTGACCAACTGATCTCTATCTTGCTGCTCTTGGGCGTGGCGGTGACCGTTGCCGGATTGGGCAGCAGAGTGGTACCCGCATCGGTGATACCGGTGGAGGCGTTGCCGCTCTCATCGTAGGCGTAGACGCGCACCGGGTAGGAGGTGGCGGGACTGAGGCCAGTCACCAGATGCTGCACCACCCCCTGCGGATCACCGAGCGACGCCAGCGGAATATCGTCCACGCGGCCGCTCGGGTCCTCGATAAACGCCACTTTGTAACCGACCAGGTCGCCCGCAGTGTTCGCGGAGGGATTCCAGCTCAGCTGCAAACTGTCCGCCCCGGATTGGACTACCAGGTTGGCGATCTCATCCGGGGCCTCCACATCCATCGGCACCGATTCGACCGAAGTGACGGACGGATTGAACAATCCCTGGGTATCGAAGGCCACCACCGCAAAGTGCGCCTGGGTATCCCTAGGCAGACCCTCGACACGAAACTGCTTGGTGCCCTGCTCCACCACCGCCAGCGGGGACTTGCCAGCGATATCGGCAAAGGCATTCGCGCTCTGGTAAATACGGTACTCGCCGATATCGTTGCCGTTGGCGAACTCGTCGTAGCTGCTCCAGTCCAGCAACAGCTCGGTGCCGCTGCCGTTGGCATCGATCGACAAGGCGACCGGTCCCGGCGGATTGTCGTCGTAGTGGATCTGCGCCAGCGTCGGCTCGCTCTCATTGCCCGCCGCATCGCGCACCACGAAGGAGATCGTGTTGTCGCCCTGCAACAGCGCTACCTGCGTGCTCCAAGTGGTCTCTGCCGACGGCGCCACCGCCAGGCTGCCGTTCACCAGCACCGCACTGCCCGCCTCTCTGGTGCCGTTGAAAACCTGGGCATTGACCGTGGTTACAGAGGGATAATCACCCAACGCCGCAGGCGCTGGCGGCGTGTAGTCCAGCACAAAGTTGTAAATACGCTGGGTGGACAGGTTGCCGAGCTGGTCGGCGATGCGGGCGATGATCTGATAGTCCCCGTCCAGGAAGGGCGCATCCGGGGTGAACTGGATCTGGCCTTCGAACAGAGCCACGGAACCTGCCAGTGAAATGCCGTTTCTCTTGACTTCCACCGAACTATTTTCAAGATCAATACCAGTTCCGTCTTCGACTACTACCAGCGCGGCAACCAAAGGGACTACATTGTTCGAACCAGTTGGGTAAGCGCTAATAATATCTGGAGCGATACTATCTATGTTGAAATTCACGGTAGCAGATTCAGAGACGTTTCCGCTAAGGTCTACAGCGGTAATCGCCAACGAAGATTCGCCCTCTGGCAGGCGGTAGGCCCCGGACCAGTTTCCGTTGCCATTGGCGATAAATTCTGAGCCATTAACCCAAATCGCAGTATTGTCCTCTCGCTCCCCGGAAAGCGTCACATCGCGCGAATTAGATGAATTTACTGCGGGCGCTACGGGCTGATCGATACTTGGGGCTATGGGACGAGTAGTATCGACTACGAAAGTGAAGGTGAACCTATCATCTTCTGGCTCCAGCTCTATGCCATCCTGGTCCTGATCCATACCCAGGCCGTTTGTGGCAAAGATATCCGGGCCGACTGAGAAGGTGTAAGTACCTTCAGAGAGTGGTTGGGTAAAGGATACTGTGAATTGAGCATAGTCCTCTGTGGATACATCAGATATGACGAAAGAATTTCCGACCTCATCCAGCAGCTCAAAATCACTGGTATCGATTGACTCCATATCAATAACGATATTGAACTGCACAGCAATGCTCGAGAGGGTTTCGTTTGTATAACTCTCTACATTAAGGGATTTCACCCTGGGAGCAGACACTCTTTCCGCCAAGTGAATCGTTCCATCTTGGCCCCGTTCGAATGATTTGTATGCAGAACCGCCTTTAACTTCTAGTTGCGAGGTTTCCAAACCATCCAGCAGGTCGTAATAAATCGCTATACGGCCGCCGCCACCGCCGCCACCGCCACTGCCATGACTGCCACCATAACCGCCATTTGCGGCAACGAGAGCGCTTTCGCCGGCGGTTAGTGTACTTGTGTCTATCCAAATAGAGCCGCCGGAACCGGCTCCGTGGCCACTTTCCTGACCATTGGCAAGAATACTTCCATATAGAAAGAGGTCTTCAGTGACCAGTTGGATAGCACCACCACCACGGATGGATAAAAACGAGCTTCCTCCACCTATTCCAAAATCGTCCGGTTGCAGCTCGCTTCCGAAAATTGCATTGGTCCCGGAACCAACGATTCCGCCCCGACCTCCGTAACTGCCTCCGGAGAACCCATCCACCTCCTCATTGGGTCCATAGCCGCGATCGCTAACATCTATGCGAGCGCTAGCGTCGACAAATAGCTCGCTTGCCTTCAGGGTAACCCCTTTCGCATCAGGAAGTTCGACCAGAGCACCGGAATGAGTCAACACTCCGCCATTGACAATGGAAACTTTGTTCCAGGTTTCGTTCTGCTGCAGTTCGTAGGTAAAGCCATCGATTACCAGGTCGTTATTTGGCATCACCAACTGACCATTGGAGTGGAGAGTGGACGAGCTACCTCTAACAGCGGTGCCAATTTGGACTTCACCCATCAAATGGGCGGTAGTGTTTGCAAGGCTAACCGTCTTAAAAGAAGAGTCCTCTAGCTCAACGATCACATTGGCAAAAGCCACTTCATCTGCCGAGTACTCCCCGGAAATCACCATCGGATCACTATAGGATTTATCCACTCCCTTATTATCAAACCGCAACAGGCTCCAACCGGTCTGCTTGTTCTCCACATAGACACTGCCGGGTTGACCATTGCGAGTGTAAGTGTCACGGTAGTAGTGACTCCCTCCCGCTGCGCTAGTATGCACCTCCGGATTGAGGTTGCCGTTCTCGTAATAAATCGCAATACGACCGCCGCCGGCACCGTCTGAACCGTCGCCACCAATGGCCTTGATCCGCGCAGACGACTGACTGGTCGTCAGGGTGCCTACATCCAACCAGATGGAACCGCCCGAACCGCCATTAGAAGCTAGGTAATATCCACCATTTGCAGAAATGCTACCATCCAGCAGCAGTTCACCACTGATGTTCAGCTTGATAGAGCCGCCACCGCGTCTATTCCTACTGCCGTCATAGTAGCGCCCTCCAGTGCCAAAAAACTGCGGTACTTTGTAGTCCCCATAAGTGGCATTGGTGGTTCTGCTTTCCGATGTACCTGCCGAACCGCCATAGCTACCCGAGGAATCAATGCCCACATCATCTGTAGGCAGGTTGCCCTTGCTGTCCAGATTGATCGAGCTGCTGGCATCTATTTCCATATAGTTCGCCGTCAGCTCTACGCCATCTGCGCCAGTAGCTGTTTGGGCGTCTATGGTATGTGTGATGACACCGCCATTGCGGATAAATACCTGATCCCAGCTTTCATCTCCGTTCATAGCGTAGGTGAAGCCATCGACGACCAAGTGATCATCAATTCCCGGAATTTTCCAGTTGCCCTGGCTCTTGATCCCGCCTGTGAGGGTAGTATTACTGGTTGAGAAGCTGTCCGATACAGTGACCAGTCCCTGAGCCGCTGCCGAACCGCCACTAATACGCATTGTGCCAGCAACTACGCCGTTCAGTGTCGCGGTGCTGCTTACCTGACTTATGGTTGCCGCAGTGACATTGGTGAGTGTCGTGGTGCCGCTTACCTGACTTATGGTTGCCGCAGTGACATTGGTGAGTGTAGCTATATCTGAGTCCAGATACAGTTGATTAAAGCTGGCATCGGAGATGGCCACATTGACGTTGACAAATTCGACCTTACTTTCCGGATAATCCCCGGAAATCACCATCGGATCACTATTGGATTTATTCACTTCTTTATTATCGAACCGCAACAGGCTCCAACCGGTCTGCTTGTTCTCCACATAGACACTGCCGGGTTGACCATTGCGAGTGAAAGTTCTGTCGTAGTAGCGACTCCCTCCCTCTGCGCTAATATGCACCGCGGGATTGAGGTTGCCGTTATCGTAATAAATCGCAATACGACCGCCGCCGGCACCGTCCAGGCCGTAGCCACCAATGGCTCTGATCCGCACAGACGAGTAACTTGTCGTCAGCGTGCCTACATCCAACCAGATGGAACCGCCCGAACCGCCCCCATAAGCTGGACTAGATCCATCTGCGCCAGGTTCACCATCCGCAGAAATGATGCCATCCAGCAGCAGTTCACCACTGATGTTCAGCTTGATAGAACCGCCACCGCTACCGCGTCTATAGGTATTGCGGTCATTGGGTGCACTGTGATAACGCCCTCCAGTGCCAAAATGCTGCGGTGCTTTGTAGTCCCCATAAGTGGCATTGGTGGTTCTGCTCCCCGATGTACCTGCCGAACCGCCATAGCTACCCGAGGAGTTATCGCCCACATCATCTGTAGGCTGGTTGCCCTTGCTGTCCAGATTGATCGAGCTGCTGGTATCTATTTCCATATGGTTCGCCGTCAGCTCTACGCCATCTGCACCAGCAGCTGTTTGGGCGTCTATGGTATGTGTGATGACACCGCCATTGCGGATAAATACCTGATCCCAGCTTTCATCTCCATTCATGGCGTAGGTGAAGCCATCGACGACCAAGCGATCATCAATTCCCGGAATTTTCCAGTTGCCCTGACTCCTGAACCCTCCGGTGAGAGTAGTATTGCTGGCTGAGAAGCTGTCCGATACAGTGACCAGGCCCTGAGCCGCTGCCGAGCCGCCACTAATACTCATTGTGCCCGCAACTACGCCGTCCAGTGTCGTGGTGCTGCTTACCTGACTCATTGTGCCAGCAACTATGCCGTCCAGTGTCGTGGTACTGTTTACCTGACTTATGGTTGCCGCAGTGACATTGGTGAGTGTAGCTATATCTGAGTCCAGATACAGCTCATTAAAGCTGGCATCGGAGATGGCCGCATTGACGTCGACAAATTCGACCCTACTTTCCGGGTAGTCCCCGGAAATTACCATCGGATCACTATTGGATTCACTCACTCCCTTATTATCGAACCGCAACAGGCTCCAACCGGTCTGCTTGTTCTCCACATAGACACTACCGGGTTGACCATGAGTGTAACTACTGTAGTGACTCCCTCCCGCTGCACTGGTATACACTGCGGGATTGAGATTGTTCTCGTAATAAATCGCAATACGACCGCCGCCGGAACCGTCCGGGCCGTAGCCACCAGAGGCAGTGATCCATCCAGGGAGCCATCCAGACGACTGACTGGTCGTCAGCGTGCCTACATCCAACCAGATAGAACCGCCCGAACCGCCCCCAGAAGCTGGACCAGATTCAACTGGACCAGGTCCAACGGGGCCAGGTCCAACGGGATCAGGTCCAACTGGACCAGGTCCAACTGGACCAGGTCCAACGGGATCAGGTCCAACGGGATCAGGTCCAACGGGACCAGGTCCAACGGGACCAGATCCATCTGCGCCAGATCCACCATTTGCAGAAATTATGCCATCCAGCAGCAGTTCGCCAGTGATGTTCAGCTTGATAGAACCGCCACCGCGTCTATTGCTACTGCTGTCATTGGGTGCACTTTCAAAGCGCCCTCCAGTGCCAAAATGCTGCGGTGCTTTGTAATCTCCATAAGTGGCATTGGTGGTTCTGCCTCCCAATGTGCCTGCCGAACCGCCATAGCTACCCGAGGATTCACTGCCCACATCATCTGTAGGCAGGTTGCCCTTGCTGTCCAAGTTGATCGAGCTGCTGGCATCTATCTCCATATAGTTGGCTGTCAGTTCTACGCCATCGGCACCAGAGGCTGTTTTTGCATCTACAGGGTGGGTTAAAACAGAGCTATTTATTAGCTTTAGGGAATGGAAATTATGACTACCATTTACCGTCAGTGTTGCACCATCAACAACAACGTCTTTGCCTTCATACGTCACATCATTCCCTGTGATACTCGTATCGGCAGTTATAACTACTGTCTCAGGAGCCACAGACTGCGATCCCTCTTGGGAATGCGCTGCCATTTCATTAGACGTAACGGCTTTGCTATATAGCGCAATATCCCCGATCGTCCCCTGAACCGCATTCAACGCCATTCCATCCACACCCGGCTGGCCGCCCAGATAGAAAGGCTGGGAGGTGGGCACAATGCCTCCGCTGTAGCTGACTGAATCGGCAACCTCGCCGTTGCGGTACAAGCTGAGAGCACTGCCGCTGTAGGTAACCGCCAAGTGATACCACTGATCCGGCTCCGCGGACTCGGGGTCGGAGAGGGCGATGGTTTGCTGGCCGTCGTTCAGTACGAAAGCGAAATGGCCTGCAGTCTGGGCGCCTGTGTCGTAAATACGGGAGCTGCCGGCGAGATGAAGGCTGAAGGGCACGCTGCCGGCTTCGCCCTCACCCTGTTGCAGCAGGATATGGCGACCGGTAATGGCGTCGAATTTTACCCAGAGTTCCAGGGAAAAAGGGGTAGCGAAGGCAGGCAGTGACGCATTCAGGGACAGGTATTGTTTCTGGCCGTCGAAGGCTATTGCGTCTGCGATCAGGCGTTCGCTGTCAACGAACTCTAGGGGGCGGTTGCTGGTGAAATTGGGGGCGTTGCCAGTTTCGTCGGGCAGGGTGGAGTCCTGGTTTCGTTCGGTGGCCCAATAGGCAATGGGGCCGTCGGCCAACACCAGATCCTGATATTCATCGGCCACAGAAGCTGCGGATAAAGTGAGCAAACCGAAAGTTGCTACGAAAAATGAAAGTACACGTCCTTTCACTGATTCCCCCAAATTCCCCGGGGCGAGTTAGCCCCATAATTCAGCAGTAGTAATTCCACTGCTGGTACTGGCGGATGCGCTGTGCTTGTCCGCCCTGCTCTATTGATGTTCTGATCGCAGCCAACGGCCGATCCTACAATGAATCGACGTGCTCCCGACTGGATGGGCACGTCGCTGCACTCCTTTGCCCATCCTACGGGAATGCCACTCCAGTCGTACTGTTCCTACAACATCTGCACCTTCAGACGTTGGTCATAGCTCAGGAAACGCTGGCTATTCTCCAGGCGAGAGTGCTCATCAAAGTTGTAAAAAGCGATATACGACCCGTAACCCGAGTCGACGATATTGTTCTGAGGGTCTGCAATACTCCATGCGTCACCCTGGCCAAATTCTGCCCAATTGTGGTAGTTATCGGCCTGAAGTTTTCCGGAGTGCTCCAGTGTAAAACCGCCAACCATTTTGGAAGGCACCCCTGAAGCCCTGGCGAGGGCGACGAAGGCGGAGGCAAATTCAGTACAATCTCCCCGCTTTTCGGTTATTGCGTAGCGGGCACCGCGGTCTTCCGCTATATAGCCGATATCGCTTACGTTTTTGTAAAGCCAGGAGGCTATCTGTTGTATGCCCTCTTTATCTTGCGTGAGCTTGTCAGCCAGTTCTCTGATCTCTGGTGCGTTCACTTCTATATTGGGTTCAGGGGCCAGATAGCTATCCGATTCGTCACCATACTGTTGGGGCTTACTGGACAGGCTTATATCCGCGGTAATGCTGATCACCCGGCTCGCGTGGGGAGCCAGCCCTTTGAGTTTGAACAGCAGGGATTGGTTGCCGGATTGGTCGATTTCAGTTTCAAACTGCTGGTTGGCGGAGATCTGATTGATCCGCTGGTAGGAGTTTTGTTTTACCGGGGCAAACACCTTGAGCGAGGCGCTGTCGATGTACTCGGCGGCATTGTTGGTGACCAGAAAGCTGTAGCGGATGGTTTTTGCGATGCTGTAGGTGGGCTCGGGTGCCTTGAAGGCTATGTAGAGCCATGTGCCTGCGAACAGTGCGGCAATAGCCAGGACGGCTGTCCACAAGGTGGCTTTGGGAGCTTGAAGAGGATTCCGGGGCTGTTCGCCTGCAAGCAGGCTACAGGGGAGGCTTTGGGAGTTTTTAGCCGGCACAGTTGGATACTCCGTGAAGGCCAAGTCGCTTTGCGGCGCTTAGGGCGGTGGTTTTGAGGGTTCGCTTTATCCGCTCTATTCCACCGGATACCACGAAGGCCCGGCTGATGGGCTTTTCGCTTAGCAGCGTCACCAGGCCTGTGTCGTCCTCCTGGTCTCCCACTATGAATACCGGGAGATAGCCGCTCAGTGAATAATTGACTGTGGCACTGCGTACTGCCGCCTTAAGGTCCGAACCCTCTGCAGCGATGGCGGGAATACCCAGGGCGATCAGTTCGCTGGCTACTGTTTGATCGGTCGCAATTGTTACCGCTCCGAAGTTTCTAACTTCGACTATAAATTCGTCTACGGGGACTGTTGCAGACCAGTTTTCACTGTCTTTCTCAGAAATACGGCCGATCAGTATCTTGGGGTTTTGGAAACCGGTTTGAATCAGGTCCTTGCAGAGTTTCGCCAGGGAATGCCGTTTGTGGGGCTCGGCAAAGATAAGCAGGGGCTTGTTTTTAAGGAAGAGTTTTGTCTTGATTTGCCTCTGGGGTAAACGAATGGCGCTCGATACAGTATGAGACGTTCGCGGCTGAGCGCCAGTATCAATGAGCAAATACTGATTAGTCTTGTCATTGACCTCACCCAATCGGATAAAGCACAGCTCTGATGTTTGCGCACTGGCAGGGTTTAGTGGCGTAAAATAACTGACACCCGGTTCGGCCACACAATGTTCGGATTCAATATCCGACGTCTGTGCATTGAGCCCGTGCGCGTATCCCCAAAAAACACATAACAAACCAAAGGTGCTAATTGCGGATGTAAAACTTCCTGTCAAACCTGACTTCCCTTTCTTTTTCGTATTTTACGCAGTTGATAACAACAACTGCTCCCTCAAGGGCGGGCATGGTAATGAGAATGGCATCACGGAGTCAATGCCGATTCCGGTACTTCATTTAAACTTATTGAACTATCATACTATTTATAAATGAGTGGGCCTGGGCGTGTTTATTTTCAGGTGGACAGCGTTTGGAATTGATAGATCCAGTGAGCGAGTGCTGGTGTGAGAGCTTTTGATTTGTGTTGCTAAACTGGGCTAGGTTCGCCTGCGAGCAGGCTCCTACGGGTCCAATGCCACTACTTCGATACCGGATTCGGTATAGCGCCAACGCAGATTGAAGCCACACAGTTGCATGCCATAGATCCGCTGCGGGTCCGGCTTCTGGTAGGCGGGTTTCGGATCCTGGCTCAGTAGTTGCTCGATCAGGCGGGGAAGATCCGTATCCCAATCGTCCCTGAAGGCACGCGCTTTTTGCATTATCTCTTCGGGAATAAATACCGGCAGCATTTGCGGCGCAGCATCGGCGAATGCACTCTGCGCTTCCGCCACCGCATCGGCGTAAGGGATATAGGGTTTGATATCCAGCACCGGGGTGCCGTCCACCAGGTCGGCGCCGCCGACGATCAGTTCCACCTTCGGTTTCAACCGCACTTCCAGCAGGCGTACAACGGACAGGCCGATATTGTTGGGGCGAAAGGGCGAGCGGGTGGCGAGGACGCCGAGTTTTTTATTGCCGCCGAGGCGCGGCGGGCGCACCTTGGCGGACCACTGGCCATCCGCACGATGGAACTGGAAGATTACCCACAAGTGGGTATTTTGCTCCAGGCCGGCGACGGCGTCCGGGGTATTCAGGGGAGGCAACAGTTCGATGGCGGCGCGGCTGGCGTCCGCGAGTAAAGGTTGGCGGGGGACGCCAAATTTTTCTCCGAAGCAGGAGTGGACGGTGGCGATAGGGGTCATTTGGAATGATGAATGCGGACAAACCGGCAGGATTGCCGGTTTGCACAGCCGAAGGCTGCCCCGAAGGGGTGAAGCACAGGGATGTGCTTCATGAATGCGGAATGCGGAATGCGCGAACCGGTTTTTTGCCAAATGAAAAGAGCATTGGCCGCGACCAAGCTTCGGTAACATCCGCTAGTTTGATCGCGGCCATGGGCGGATGGCCGCCCCGCCGCTCTTACAGGGGGAAAATTCAATTCCGCATTCCGTTCCGCATTCCGCATTAATCAAATTCCTCCCATGCAGAGGTATTTGATTTCCAGGTAGTCGTCCAGGCCGTACTTGGAGCCCTCGCGTCCGCTACCGGATTGTTTGACGCCGCCGAAAGGGGCCATTTCGTTGGAGACGATACCCTCGTTGATGCCCACCATGCCGTATTCCAGGCCCTCGCTGACGCGCCAGATGCGGCCGATATCGCGGGAATAGAAATAGGAGGCGAGGCCGAATTCGGTGTCGTTGGCCAGGCGGATGGCCTCCTCCTCGGTGGAGAATTTAAACAGGGGCGCCACCGGGCCGAAGATTTCCTCTTTGAACAGGCGCATGGTGTCGTCCGCTCCGCTGAGAATCGTGGGTGCATAGAAGCATTCACCCAGGGAGCTGGGGCCGCCTTCGGCAATGGCTTTGGCGCCCTTTTTCAGCGCATCGTCCACCAGCTCCTGCACGCCTTTCACCGCTTTGCTACTGATCAACGGCCCGACTTCGGTGCCCTCTTTGGCGCCGTTACCCATTTTTAGAGCATTGGTCGCGGCGGTGAATTTCTCCGCGAACTCGTCGTAGACACTCTCCTGTACGAAGATGCGGTTGGCGCAGACGCAGGTCTGGCCGGCGTTGCGGTATTTGCAGATGACCGCGCCTTTGACTGCGGCATCGATATCCGCGTCGTCGAAGACGATAAAGGGCGCGTTGCCTCCCAGTTCCAGGGAGGTTTTCTTGATGGTCTCGGCACATTGGGCCTGCAGCTGCTTGCCCACGGCGGTGGAGCCGGTGAAGGTGAATTTGCGCACCAGGGGGTTGGAGGTCATCTCCTCGCCGATTTCCCGGGCGCTCTTGCCGGCAACCACGTTGAATACACCGGCGGGGATACCCGCTTCCTCCGCCAGTACCGCCAGCGCCAGTGCCGAGAGTGGAGTCTCCGAAGCGGGCTTGGCCACAAAGGGACAGCCGGCGGCCAGGGCCGGAGCCATTTTGCGCGCGATCATGGCGCTGGGGAAATTCCACGGAGTGATGGAACAGGTAACACCCACGGATTGCTTGATCACCACGATTCGCTTGTCGTTCGACGGCGGGGCGATCACGTCGCCGTAGACCCGCTTGGCCTCCTCGGAGAACCACTCGATATAGTTGGCGCCGTAGAGGATTTCGGTTTTGGATTCCGCCAGCGGCTTGCCCTGTTCGGTGGTGAGAATTTTTGCCAGGTCGCCCGCGTTGGCGACAATCAGGTCGAACCAGCGGCGCATAATTTTTGCGCGTTCTTTTACTGTGGCATTTCGCCAGTCGGGCCAGGCTTTGTCGGCGGCCTCGATGGCGCGGCGGGTTTCCGCGGTACCCAGGTCGGCGATGCTGGCGATAACTTCGCCGGTGGCGGGGTTGGTGACGTCGAAGGTTTTGCCGGAATCGGCGTCCAGCCATTGGCCGTCTATGTAGGACTGTTTGCGCAGTAGCGAGGGGTTTTTCAGTTCGAGCATTTTGGGCCTCCCTGTCTGTTTGCTGTAGGAGCGGACGTTGGACGCGATCAGACTTTCAAGTGCCCTGAGAGATCGATCGCGGCCATGGGCGGGGCCGCCCCGCCGCTCCTACAAATGGCGGGCCTGCGGCCCGCGTGCGGAGCTGGAGCTCCGCGGTCCCGGGATCCGAGTCCCGAGTCCCGGGTCCCGGGTCCCGGGTCCCGAAGATACTACTTTTTCTTTTTGACGAATTTCATCAGGCGCCGCTTCTTGGCTTTCTGGCGGTCGGTCAGTTTCTGTTTCCTGCCCGCATAGGGGTTGGCGCCGGTACGGAATTCGATCTTTACCGGGGTGCCGTGCAGGTCCAGGGCCTTGCGATAGGTCTTTTCAAGGTAGCGCACATAGTGCGCCGGCACCCGTTCGGTCTGGTTTCCGTGAATCACGATCACCGGGGGATTCTGCCCGCCGGCGTGGGCATAGCGCAGTTTGATGCGGTGGCCGTGCACCAGCGGCGGCTGGTGTTCCGTCACTGCCCACTGCAGGATACGCGTCAGATGATTGGTGGACAATTTGTCGGTGGCACTTTGATAAGCGGCCTCGATGGACTGGTACAGGTTGCCGACGCCGGTGCCGTGCAGGGCGGAAATAAAGTGGATGTCGGCGAAGTCCACAAAACGCAGGCGCCGCTCCAGTTCCCCTTTTACAAACTGGCGGTGGTCGTCTTCCAGGCCGTCCCACTTGTTCAACGCCACCACCAGCGCGCGGCCGGCCTGGATGACGCTGCCCATCAGGTGCATATCCTGGTCTACCAGGCCCTCGCGGGCGTCGATCACCAGCACCACCACATTGGCGTCTTCCACCGCCTGCAGGGTTTTGACGATGGAGAATTTCTCCACCGATTCCACAATATTTTTGCGACGGCGGATACCGGCGGTGTCGATCAGGGTGTAGGGTTTTTCGTCGCGTTCGTAATTGATGTAGACGCTGTCCCGCGTGGTGCCCGGCTGGTCGTAGACCACCACCCGGTCCTCGCCGAGCAGGCGATTGACCAGAGTGGATTTGCCCACATTGGGGCGGCCGACGATGGCGATCTTGATGCCGGCGGCCTCTTCCTCGGCTTCCGGCTCCACCTGCCCGGGCAGATCCTCGACAACCCGCAGCATCAACGTGCGCACGCCGCGGCCGTGGGTGGCAGTAGTGGGAAACAGTTCGCCGATGCCCAGTTCGTAGAAGGGCGCCAGGGCGATATCCGGGTTGACCCCGTCCACCTTGTTGGCCACCAGGAAGGTGGGTTTGGAGCGGGTGCGCAGCTGTTCGGCGATCATCTGATCCGCCGGGGTCAGGCCCGCGCGACAGTCCACCAGGAACAGGACGATATCCGCCTCTTCGATGGCCTGCAGGGACTGCTGCGCCATGGCGGCGTCTATACCCTCTTCGCCGCCGCTGATACCGCCGGTATCCACCAGGATCGTCTTGCGGCCCTCGATCTCCGCCTCGCCGTACTTGCGGTCGCGGGTGAGGCCGGCGTAGTTCGCCACCAGGGCGTCGCGGCTCTTGGTAAGCCGGTTGAACAGGGTGGATTTGCCCACGTTGGGGCGCCCGACCAGGGCGATTACTGGCAGCATAAATCAGTCTACTCGGGGCAAAATCACTTTTGCCAGAAATACGAACGCCCGCGGGACGCGGGCGGTTTTCAATTCGCCTGCAAGCAGGCTCCTACAGTGCGGGCTTGTGGCCCGCTTGCGGAGCTGGAGCTCCGCGTTCCCGGGGTGGCGAGTCCCGAGTCCCGAGTCCCGAGTCCCGAGTCCCGAGTCCCGAAGTATTATCGACGCTCCAGACGCAGGGCCACCAGCTCGCCGTCGTCGGACAGGGCGAACAGCAGGTCGCCGTCCACCAGCATGGGGATGCGCACCGCATCGCTGTCGATCCGCTCGCGGCCGATAAACTGGCCACTGGCGGGGTCCAGCACGTGGAGGTAGCCCTCCAGGTCGCCCACCACCAGCACGTCGCCGAAATAAGCGGGCCCGCTCAGTTCCCGGCGCAGCAGTTCGCTGTTGTTCCAGACGATCTGCCCGTTGCCCACATTGTAGGCGTAGACACTGCCATCGGCACCGCTCAGGTAGACGTTGCCGCCGCCCACCGCCACGCTGTGGTTGGTGGAGGCGTCCCGCGCCCAGAGGCCGCGGCCTTCTTCCCGGGACAGGGCCACCACCCGGCCCTGGTAGCTGGCGGCGAACACCAGGTCTCCGCGCACCACCGGCGCACCGTCGATATCCACCACCCGCTCCAGCTCAGCGACACCCTGGGGGATGGCCACCCGCTGCTCCCAGCGCGGAATACCGTCGGTGACACCCAGGGCAATCAGTTTGCCGTTATCCAGACCCGCGAATACCGTGCTGCCGGAAATCACCGGTGCGGCGGTGCCCCGCAGGGTCAGTACCGGCAGGGAGGTGAAGTGGCTCCAGCGCTCTTCGCCGCTGGCGGCATCCAGGCCGATCAATTTGCCGTCCACTGTCTGCACCACGACCATGCCCGCACCCACCGCTGGGGCGGAGACCACTTCGCCGGATAACTGGTAACTCCAGACCTGGCTGCCATTATTCAAGTTCAGTGCGACGACCCGGCCCCGGTAGTCCGCCACTACGGCGATACCCAGGCCCGCACCCACACCGCCACTAACGGAGATGTCCAGGTCGGTCTCCCACTGGCGACTGCCGGTGCTGCGGTCGAAGGCAAACACCTCTCCTTTACTGTTGGCGGCCACCAATACGCCGTTAGCCAGCGCCGGTTGCAGCATGGCGTAGCGCTTGCGGTCTATCTTGCCGATGCCTTTGGACCAGACCTCGCGCAGCTCCACGCTGGGGCTGATATCCACCAGCGCCACCGGATCGGTATCTTCCTTGTCATCGTTGGAGGCACAGGCGGCCAGGATGGCCGCCAGGGCCACCGCCGCGAAGCGGTTCAGTGCGCGGGTAGGGAATTTCATTGCGCGTCGCTCTCCTCTTCTTCCGACTGCGGGTTTTCCTCGCTCGCCTCCGTCGCTTCGCTGGCCGGCGCGCTGTCTTCCACCCCGGTGGCGGCGGGCTCGGAGACGGCCAGGCTCTCGGCCTTCATCTCCAGCAGGCGGCGGTTGCCCTGCTGCTCCGGCAGCAGCTGTGCCAGTGCCTGTTGGTAGGCAGAGCGGGCGGCGGCTTTATCGCCCTGTTGCAGGAGGATATCGCCGCGGGTCTCCGAGTAGAGGGCGGCGAACGACGGCGGCACATCGGCACTCACCAGTTCCAATCCTTCTTTCGGCTTGCCGCGTGCGGCCAGTACCGTCGCCAGGCGGCGTTTGGCGAGCAGCTTGAGAGGTTCCTCATCGCTGTTGTCCAGCACCCACTGCAACTCTTTGGCCGCAGTCTCCAGGTCGTTGTCCTTCGCGGCCAGCGCCGCGAGCCGCAGGGAAGCCTGGCTGGCGTAGATGCGTTTGGAAAAGTCCTCTTTCAGCTGTTGTGCCAGGCTCTTGGCGGTGGTCAGCTGCTTGTTGTCCGGCTGGCCCTCGTTGGCGGATACCGCTTCCACAAAGCTCTGGTAGAGGTTGGAGGCCTCTTCCGCCTTGCTGCGTTCACTGGTCTGCCACCACTGGTAGCCAAAATAACCCACCAGTGCCAGGACCACGCCAGCGACTATGCCCCTGCCGTTTTCCGCCCACCAGCGCTTGAGGGATTCTATTTGTTCTTCTTCAGTTAGATGGTCAGCCATTCTCTATTTCGCCTTTCCTGTGAATTCTTAAGTCTTCCCGTAGGAGCGGCCCATGGCCGCGATCGGGCTCTCCGGCCAGCGGACAGATCAATCGCGGCCATGGGCCGCTTCTCTAAAGCGGCCCCTGAAGTCAACCACTAATCTGGTTTTTGCACTGGACAACTGTTACTGAGTTTCATGCTTCTCTTATCTAAAGCGGCCCCTGAAGTCAACCACTAATATGGTT
>NZ_JBOFOC010000098.1:0-5262 GCF_051659245.1 Microbulbifer sp. | reverse complement strand
AACCTGATACAGCAATCGCGGCCATGGGCCGCTTCTCTACAGGGTGCCGAGTCTTAGTGCCGCAGGCCTGGCCAGAACCGGCGCGGGTTTCAGGCCTCTTGGCGCTGTGGGAGCCTGCCCTGCAGGCGATTGAAGTGCCGGCAACACCCGTTTCTCACCCATTCCCCAATACCAGCTTCCGGCCCCGCACCGAACTCCGAAAACTGATTGTACAAATTAATTAACAGTGATTTAATTAATGGGCCGACACGCTACCAGTGTGCGAACGGCCAGTCCGCCGCCCGCGCGGGCAAGGATTTACAACGATAAAGAGATCCTTGAGGAGCATAACGATGAGAGACCAAGAATTAGTCCGCCGGGGCGGAAACTCCCGCGCCCGCAAACCCTTTGCCCCCCGCCTGCTGGCCTTGGCCGTCGCCGGTGCCCTCGTGCAGCCGGCCCTGGCCGATGACCTGCTGGAATTGGAAGAGGTGATGGTCACCGCCAGCCCCCGGCCCGTGTCCAAGATGGAGTCCAGCACCTCGGTCAGCTCAATGAACACCGACGACCTGGCCAATTACGCGCCCCGCTCTACCGCCGAGGCTTTCCGCAATATCCCCGGTATCCGCGCCGAGGCGTCCGGCGGCGAGGGCAATGCCAACATTGCCGTGCGCGGTCTGCCGGTGGCCTCCGGCGGCGCCAAGTTTCTGCAACTGCAGGAGGACGGTCTGCCGGTGATGCAGTTTGGCGATATCGCCTTCGGCAACGCCGATATCTTTCTGCGTCTCGACTCCACTGTCGGCCGGGTGGAATCCATTCGCGGCGGCTCCGCCTCCACTTTTGCTTCCAATTCACCGGGGGGCGTGATCAACGTGATCAGCAGGACCGGCGAGGAGGCCATGGGCAGCGCCAGCGCCACCGTCGGCCTGGATTACGACAGCGTGCGCACCGACTTCGAATACGGCGGCCCCCTGGCGGACGGCTGGCGCTATCACGTCGGCGGCTTCTACCGCGAGGGGGACGGCCCCCGCGACGCCGGCTACACCGGCAACTCCGGCGGCCAAATCAAGGCCAACCTGACCCGTGAATTCGACAACGGCTACGCGCGGGTTTACTTCAAGCACCTGGACGACAAGGCCGTCAGCTACATGCCCATGCCCGCCAGGGCCGGCGGCGGTTCCATTACCGGCTACGATATCCTCGGGGACACATTGCAGACGCCGCTGCTGAAAACCAATCTCGGCATCGGCGACGACGGCAACACCCGCCGCAGTGATATCACCGACGGCATGCACCCCGTCTACACCTCGGTGGGCACGGAGCTCTCCTTCGACCTGGGGGACAGCTGGACGGTGACCGACCGCTTCCGCAAGGCCTTTGTGGACGGCGGCTTCAACACCCCCTTTCCGGCGGAGATCGGCGACGCCCAGGGCATCGCCGAATCCATCGGCGGCGCCGGCGCCAGCCTGGTCTACGCCAACGGCTCTCAGGCCGGCACGGCGATCGCCGATCCCAGCGCGCTGAACGGCAACGGCCTGGCCATGCGCATGCACCTGTTCGATGTGGAATACAACGATCTCGGCAGCTACACCAACGACCTCAAGGTCAGCAAAGACTTCGACAGCGCCACCCTGACCTTCGGCTATTACGCGGCCTCCCAGAGCATCGACATGTCCTGGCTGTGGAACTCCTACCTGATGGAGGTCAAAGGCGATGAGGCGGCGCTGCTGGACGTGGTGAACGCGGACGGCGAATCGCAGACCGACGGCGGCCTGCTCGCCTACGGCGTGCCCTTCTGGGGCAACTGCTGCACCCGCAACTACGACGCCGAGTACGATATCCGCGCCCCCTACGTCTCCCTCGAGTGGCTGCTGGGCGACCTGACCCTGGACGCCAGCCTGCGCCACGACAGCGGCAGCGCCAGCGGCTCCTACGCCGGCAACCTGCAGATGAACGATGTGGACGTAAACGGCGACGGCACCATCTCCGTGCCGGAACAGAGCGTGTCCTTCGTGGACAACGCCAACGCCCTGCCGATTGACTACGACTGGAGCTACACCTCCTACTCCCTCGGCGCCAACTACCTGCTCACGGAGGACCTGGCGGTGTTCGGGCGCCTCAGCCACGGCGGCCGCGCCAACGCCGACCGCCTGTTGTTCGGCCCCAACGTGCTGCCCGACGGCGGCCTGCGGGACGACGAGGCCGCGGTGGACGAAGTGGACCAGGTGGAGACCGGGGTGAAATACCGGCGCGACAACCTGGGCCTGTTCGCAACCGCCTTCTACGCGGAAACCGAGGAGCAGAATTTCGAGGCCACTACCCAGACGTTCTTCGATCGCGACTACAAGGCGCAGGGCGTGGAGTTCGAAGGCTCCTATCAAATGGGCGATTTCAACCTCGCCGGCAGTGTGACCTGGACCGATGCCGAGATCGCCGGCGACAAGCTGAATCCGTCGCTGGAAGGCAACATCCCGCGCCGCCAGGCGGACTGGATCTACGCGCTGACGCCCTCCTACACCACCGACCGCTACAGTGTGGGGGTAAATATCATCGGCACCAGCGACGCCTATGCGCAGGACAACAATGACCTGAAATTCGATGCCTACACCCAGGCCAACCTGTTCGCCAATTATTTCATCACCCCGGCGCTTTCCGTCGGCCTGAACGTGAACAACCTCTTCGACGAAGAGGGGCTCACCGAGGCGGAAGAGGGCTCGGTGACCGAAAACGGTATTATCCGCGCCCGCTCCATCAACGGTCGCACCAGTTCAGTGACGTTCAAGTATGAATTCTGAGTTTGTCTCTGTTTGATACCACCGCTTGACCCGGACATCGCCCCCGATGTCCGGGCTCTTTTCCCCTGACTCAACAGAATTTTCGGGGCCTTTTTCACGATGTTACAGGCTGCTCAAAATGCACCGCTGCTGGCCGGCCTGGAAGCGGGCGGAACCAACTTCAACTGCGTGGTGGCCCGCGACCCGCACAGGATTCTCGCCTCCGCGCGCTTTTCCACCCTGAAACCGCAACACACCCTGACGGAAGTGCTGGCATTTTTTCGCGACGCGAGCGAGACGCTCGGCCCCCTGGGTACAATGGGAATCGCCAGCTTCGGGCCGGTGGACAACAATCCGGCCTCGCCCGACTACGGCCGCATCCTGAATACGCCCAAGTTCGACTGGGTGCAGGTCCACCTGCTGGACTGGTTTCGCGAAAAACTGGGGATTCCGGTGCGCCTGGACACCGACGTCAATGGCGCCGCCCTCGCGGAACAGCGCCTGGGAGCCGCCCGGGGAATCGACAATTTCATCTACGTCACCGTGGGCACCGGCATCGGCGCCGGCATCGTGATGGGCGGGCAGCTGATCAACGGCTTCACGCATACCGAAATAGGACATATGCGCATGTCCCGCGACGGAGAGCGGGACCCCTTCGCCGGCTGCTGCCCGTTCCACGGCGACTGCCTGGAGGGGTTGGCGTGCGGCCCCGCCCTGGAGCAGCGCTGGCAGCGCCCCGGCACGGAACTGCCGCCCTCCCACCCCGCCTGGGAACTGCAGGCGGATTACCTGGCCCAGATGTGCGCCAACCTGACCTATTGCTACGCGCCGGAGCGGATTATTATCGGTGGCGGCGTGATGCAGAACGCCTTTCTGTTCCCGTTGGTTCGGGAACGCGTGCAGCAGTTGCTGAACGGCTACGGGCCGGCCCCGGCGCTGGCGCACCCGGATTCCTATATCGTACCGCCGGCACTGGGCGGCGTATCCGGCCAGTTGGGCGCGCTCCTGTTGGCACAGCAGCAGCTCCATGGGAATTCCCCGGCCGCATAGGGAAGACCGCCCGCCACTGGTGTTTCCGCCCTACACCAACTGCCAGTCCGGCACCTGCACCGGCGGTACCGCCTGCTGCCTGGATGGGCGCTCGCTCTCCTCCAACAGATATCCTCCGGCCGGTTTCAGGCTCAGGTGGCTCACATCCACCTGCACCGCCTCTTTTCTCTCCCGCTCGTGCTCCCCGATCAGGTAGCCCTCCATCGGCACCAGGCTCCAGTCCGGCTGCGCCGGCGCCGGGCTGCCCTCGGGTTCGCTCGCCTGGGATGCAGGTGCCGGCGCCGCCGCCGGCTCGCCCTCGGGCTTCAGGCTGGATTGGGCGCCCAGTTTGGCCAGGGTCGCCTGCAGCTGTTCCGCCTGCGCTTTGTCCAGGCCTTTTTTAATCGCCAGCGGGCGGCCGCTGAACAGTTTTCCGATGGTTTCCGGGCCCGCCTTGAACAGGCGTGCCATGTTGGCTTTGACGTCGGCGGCGGTGTACCCAGGCATCAGGTCGCCGCGGAAAACCAGGCTGTATGTAGGTTGCGACATGGGCTTACCTCTTTTTTGTTGTTCTCAACTCAAGTGATTAGCCGTCTGAGTCCAGGGTCTGGTCCATGGTATAGGCCGGCTTCTCCCCGGCGCGGCCGACGACCCGGGCGGGCACGCCGGCCACGGTCCTGTGGGGCGGAACATCGCGCAGCACCAGGCTGCCGGCCGCGATCTTCACGCCCTCGCCGATTCTCACCGGGCCGAGGATCTTGGCCCCGGCGCCGATCATCACCCCGCGGCCGATTTTCGGGTGGCGGTCGCCGCCGCCACTGCCACTGCCGCCCAGGGTGACCGAGTGCAGCATGGATACGTCGTCCTCCACCACGCTGGTCTCCCCCACCACCAGACCGGTGGCGTGGTCGATCATAATACCGCAGCCGAAGCGCGCCGCCGGGTGGATATCCACCGCGAACTGCTCCGACACCCGGCTCTGGAAATACAGCGCGAGGATATGCCGCCCCTGCCGCCACAGCCAGTGCGCCACCCGGTGCGACTGCAACGCGTGGAAACCCTTGAAGTACAGAAAGGGAGTCAGGTACTGGTCGCAGGCGGGATCGCGATCGTACCAGGCGCAAATGTCCGCGCGCATGGCGCGGGAGATCTGCGGGTCGTCCGCCAGCGCTGCGGAGATGACTTCCTGCAGCGCGGTGGCGGTGAGGGCGCTGTGATTCAACACCGAAGCCAGCTGGTAGGCGAGTGCCCTGTCGAGGGATTTGTGGCGCAGCACCGTGTTGTGAAAATAGCTGGCCAATACCGGTTCGTCCGCCGCCGCGGCGGTGGCCTCGGCGCGCATCGCGCTCCAGATGTCCCGCTTTTCTATATCGCCGTTGATAGCCACTATCCTCTTCAGTCTTGGCTGTAGGAGCGGGGGGGGGCGGCCATCCGCCCATGCCCGCGAACAGAGCCCGATCGCGGGCATGGGCGGATGGCC
>NZ_JBOFOC010000097.1:0-37257 GCF_051659245.1 Microbulbifer sp. | reverse complement strand
ATCGGCCTGTGGATTAAACCCACCCCGATCGCGGCCATGGGCCGCTCCTACAGGGAAGCACGGGATTCAGAAACGCCGCCGGTTCTCGGCGATCTTGTCCGCCAGGGCCTTGTCCAGATCGATATCCATGACCGCGGCCAACTTGAGCAGGTACATCTGGATATCCGCCAGTTCCGCCGCGACACTCTCCACCTCGACACTCCCCGCCTCGCCGGCCTGCAACATCCGCTCCACCTCCCCGTCATCGCGCCACTGAAAGTGGCGGCACAGTTCCGCCACCTCCACCGACAGCGCCATGGCCAGGTTCTTCGGTGTGTGCAAAGACTGCCAGTCGCGCCGGCGGGCGATCTCGTCGAAAGCGGCCAACACCGCCGCGGTATCCATGCTATTTGACATTCTCGCCATTGATCTTGTGTCCCTCCGCCGCCAGCAGCACCTGCAGGGTGCGCGAACGGAACTCGCGCAGGAAAAGTATCAGCGCCACCAACAGATAGCCGATCACGAACAGCAGTGGGTGAATAAACCAACCCATCACCGCCATGGCGAAATAGTAAGAGCGCAGCCCGTAGTTGTAGCTGTGCCCGGCCTGGTCGATCACCTTGGCGGTACTGATCGCATAGCGACGCCGCTCCTCCTCGCTAAAGCTCTCGTCCTCCGCCGGTGGCGCCGCGCCAATCAGCACGTTGGCAAAGGAATACTGGCGCAGGGACCAGGTGAAATTGAAAAACGCAAAGATAAAAATCACCACCAGCAACAGTATCTTCAGCTCGAACTGCACCACCGTGGTGGTCTCCGCCAACGGCAGGCTGTTGATCATCTCCACCGCCACGGTGTCGGCGGTGAGCGCGGTCACCAGACCCGCAAGGATCAGGATACTGGTGGAAGCGAAGAAACCGATCACCCGCTCCAGGTTGCCGATAATCGCCGCGTCCGGCATGCGCATATCCCGCTCCAGCATGCGCAACATCCACTCCACCCGGTACCACTGCATTGACGATGCCAGGCACCAGGCCACTTTGGCCTTCCTGCGCGCGAAAACCGTATACCCCATCCAGGTGACAAAAAAGCCAGTTACGCTGGCGATATCCAACCAGGTCAAACGTGTGTCTCCGTATTCGTCTACATTTACTAACTCAAGTTTCGGAGCGAGGCCCCTGCCGATAGCAAAAGCCGGGGCGGGGTGCGCCTTTCTGGGACTGTCTGCGAGAGGGACCTCGCGGACAATCTACGACCGCCATGGATGGCGGAAGTGCAGGTTTTGCAGGAGCAAAAACCTGCCAGGGACGTATTGAGGGGGGGCGCCTAGCCCGTGTCCCAGAAAGGCGCACCCCGTCCCGGCTCCCAAAACTGAACTCCGAAACTTGAGTATTAACCCGGAGCGCATTGGGCCGAGTTAATGCCCTGCCCGGGCAGTCAGCGAAGTGTTTGCCCTGGTGGCAGCGGTGTCAACACTGTTTTTCCGGCTCGCCCTGGCGGTAGAATAGCGCCCCATTGCTGGGGCAGGTGCCTTGGCCGGAAACCATAATTCCAGTTTCGGAGTTCAAATCGCCCCGTCCGGCGCCCCGATCGACACTTCGAAACCCGACAGCAAGAACCCTAGGGAGCAGTCTTTTGAGCAACGCACACCCCGCCTTCGAACTGGTCACCAGCGCAACCATCGAATCCCTCGGCGTGCAGGTGGAGGAGTACCGACACCACAAAACCGGCGCCCAACACCTGCATATCGCCGCCGACAATCCGGAAAACGTCTTCCTGGTGGCACTGCGCACCGTTCCCCAGGACTCCAGCGGCGTCGCCCATATCCTGGAACATACCGCCCTCTGCGGCAGCGAAAAATACCCGGTGCGCGACCCCTTCTTCATGATGATACGGCGTTCCCTGAACACCTTTATGAACGCATTTACCAGCTCCGACTGGACCGCCTACCCCTTCGCCAGCCAGAACCGCAAGGACTTCGACAACCTGCTCGACGTCTATCTGGACGCGGTCTTCTTCGCCCGCCTGGACCCGCTGGACTTCGCCCAGGAAGGCCACCGGCTGGAGTTCGCCGAACCCGGCAACACGGACAGCGAACTGGTCTACAAAGGGGTGGTGTTCAACGAAATGAAAGGGGCCATGAGCTCGGTGACCTCCCAGCTGTGGCAGACCCTGAGCAGATATCTCTTCCCCACCACCACCTACCACCACAACTCCGGGGGCGAACCGGCGGATATTCCCAAGCTCAGCTACCAGCAGCTGGTGGATTTTTACCGCAGCCACTACCACCCCAGCAACGCCGTCTTCATGACCTTCGGCGACATCCCCGCCGCCGAGCACCAGGCGGTGTTCGAGGAAAAGGCGCTGCACAAATTCGAGCCCCTCGACAAAACCATCGGCGTGGAGCGGGAGGACCGCTATCTGGCACCAGTATCGGTGGAGGAACACTATCCCGTCAGCGGTGACGAGGGACTGGAGGAAAAAACCCACATCGTGCTCGGCTGGCTGCTCGGCGACGTCACCGACCTGGAGGAATCCCTCACCGCCCACCTGCTCACCGGCGTGCTGCTGGACAACAGCGCCTCGCCACTGATGAAACTGCTGGAGACCACCGACCTGGGCACATCCCCCTCTCCCCTCTGCGGCCTCGACGACTCCCAGCGCGAACTCGCATTCGTCTGCGGCATCGAGGGCAGCGAGCGGGAGCGCGGCGACGAACTGGAAAAACAGGTGCTGGCGGTATTGGAGGACGTGGCAGAGAACGGCGTGCCCCACGAACAGGTGGCCGCCGCCCTGCACCAATTGGAACTGCAACAGCGGGAGATCACTGGCGACGGCTTCCCCTACGGCCTGCAACTGATCCTCACCGCCCTCACCGGCGCCACCCACCGCGGCGACGCCATCGGCCTGCTCAATATCGACCCCATCCTGGAAAAGCTCCGCGAGCAGATCAAAGACCCGCGCTTTATCGCCGACACCGCGCGCAAATTGCTGCTTGAAAACCAGCACCGTATCCGCCTGGTGCTGTCGCCGGACGACGCGCTGTCCGGGCGCCGCGAAGCCGCGGAAAAGGCCCGCCTGGCGGAAATCAAAGCCCGCCTGAGCGATGGCGAAAAAGAGCAGATCGTGCAGACCGCCACCGCGCTGCTCGATCGCCAGCAGCGCGAGGACGACGCCTCCATCCTGCCCAAGGTCGGCGTGGAGGACATCCCCCCGGAAATGCCCAAAGTCGAGGGCGAGGAAACACGCCTGGGCAAACAGAAACTCACCCGCTACAGCGCCGGCACCAATGGCCTGGTGTACCAGCAGTTGATCTGCGCCCTCCCGGACCTGACCGAAGAGGAAAAGCAACTGCTGCCCTACTACTGCCAGGCGCTCACCGAAGTGGGCCTGGGGGACAAGGACTACCTGCAGGTGCAGCAGTGGCAGGCCAGCGTGGCCGGCGCCCTGCACAGCTATACCAGCAGCCGCACCGATATCGACGACCTGCAGCAGCTCTCCAGCTATTTCGTACTCTCCGGCAAGGCCCTGACCCGCAACCAGGCGCCGCTCACCGAACTGATGCAGGCCACCGTGGAACAGGTACGTTTCGACGAACTGCCACGCTTCAGGGAATTGCTGCTGCAAACTCTGGCGCGCCGCGAACAGGGCGTGGTGGGCAACGGTCACGCCCTCGCCATGGCCGCCGCGAGCGCCGGCTACAACCGCGCCGCCTTCGAGAGCCACGCCACCGGCGGCCTGCTGGGGCTGCGCCAGCTGAAAGCCCTGGTGCGCGGACTGGACAGCGACGACGGCCTGGAAAAACTCACCGCACAGTTCCAGGCCATCCACCACAAGATCGCCGCTGCGCCGCGCCAGTTCCTGCTGATCGGCGAAGAGGACAAACTGCCGGACTACTCCCGGGCGCTGGCGCCCCTGGCCAGCGAAGCGGTGGAAGCCTCCGCCGCCCCATCGGAAGATTTCGACCCGCACCGGGTCGGAGAGCTGTGGCTGGCCAACAGCCAGGTCAACTTCTGCGCCAAGGCCTATGCCACCGTGCCCATGGTCCACGAAGACGCGGCGCCGCTGGCGGTCCTCGGCGGTTTCCTGCGCAACGGCTTCCTGCACCGCAGCATCCGCGAACAGGGCGGCGCCTACGGCGGCGGTGCCAGCCACGACAGCAACCTCGGCGTCTTCCGCTTCTACTCCTACCGGGACCCGCGCATGGCGGAAACCCTCGCGGACTTCGACGCCTCCCTGGAATGGCTGGCCAGCGGCCGGCAAAAGGACGAGCAGGTGGAGGAAGCCATACTGGGCGTGGTGGGCGCGCTGGACAAACCCAGCTCCCCCGCCGGCGAAGCCAAGAAAGCCTTCCACTCCGCCCTCTACGGCCGCACCCACGCCGTGCGCGAGGAGTTCCGCCGCCGGGTGACGGAGGTGCGATTGGAGGACCTGAAGTGCGTCGCCAGCACCTACCTGAAACCGGAAAACGCCAGCACCGCGGTGGTGACCGGGGCACAGGGCCGCGAGGCGGGGCTGGAGCTGGGGTTGGCTGAGGAGAAGCTTTGATGGGGCGGAGAAGCGGGACTCGGCACTCGGGACTCGGGACTCGGGAATGCACGAAAAAAGAAGTCGGAACAAAAACGGCTAGAACTCCGCGCACAAACACCGACCAAAGCTTTGAAAAGGTCACTGCGTCCGACACAGCCGCTCCCCGAGTCCCGAGTCCCGAGTCCCGAGTCCCGAGAGATACCATCTACGCCAATCCCCTCGGCGACGTCACCGGCTTCCAGTTCGACCAGTCGGTAGTCGACGTCTTTCCGGATATGATCCAGCGCTCGGTGCCCGGCTACACCACCATCGTGGCGATGATCGGCACTCTGGCGGAGCGATACGCACAGGCCGGCAGCCGTTGCTACGACCTGGGCAGTTCCCTGTGCGCCGCCACCCTGGCCATGCGCCACCGCATTCCCGCGGCGGACTGTGAAATTATTGCGGTGGACAACTCCAGCGCGATGATCGAGCGCGCGCACCAGGTGCTGGCGGCGGACAGCGGGCAGATCCCGGTACAGTTGGTCTGCGACGACCTGCAGAATGTCAAAATCGAAAATGCCTCAGTGGTGGTGCTCAATTTCACTTTGCAGTTTATTCCCGTGGGGAAGCGCGAGGGCATTCTGCAGAAAATCTGCGATGGCCTGCGGCCGGGGGGTATACTGATTATCTCGGAAAAGGTGGACTTTACCGATCCCGACCACCGGGAACTGATGATCGATTTGCATCACGCCTTCAAGCGCGCCAACGGCTACAGCGAACTGGAAATCGCCCAGAAGCGCACCGCGCTGGAAAATGTGCTGATCCCGGAAACCCTGGACACCCATCGCGAGCGCCTAAAGGCGGTGGGTTTTACCAGCGTCGATGTGTGGTTCCAGTGTTTTAATTTTGCGTCGATGATTGCGATAAAGGCAAAAACCTGAGCGAAACCACCCTGTAGGAGCGGTCCGGCCGGGAGCGGCCCATGGCCGCCCCGCCGCTCCTACAACCGACTTTGAACTATGATCGACTACACCAACTTTTACGCCGGCATTCAACATGTTCCCGCCCTGCGCCCCTGGCTGGCACAGCTGCCGGAGCAGATCGCCGCCGGTCTCAGCCCGGAGCGCTGGGGGGACCTCCCGGATTGGCGGGCCGCATTCGATGCGCTGCCTGATATCTCCCCGTCCGCTGTCGAGCTGCGGGAAAAAGTGCGTATTGGCTGCGCCGCGGATGCCTCCCCGGAGCAGTTGCAGGCATTAGAAAAGCAGTTGCGCAAACTGCACCCCTGGCGCAAGGGCCCCTGGGAAATTTTCGATCTGTTTATCGATACCGAGTGGCGCTCCGACTGGAAATGGGAGCGGGTGCTGCCGCACCTGGAACCGCTGGAAAACCGCCTGGTGCTGGATGTGGGCTGTGGCAACGGCTACCACTGCTGGCGCCAGTTCGGGGCCGGCGCGCGGCGGGTGATCGGCATCGATCCCTCCGCCAAATACCTCGCCCAGTTTTACGCGCTGAAAAAATACCTGGGCTGGGAGCAGCCGGTGGACCTGCTGCCCCTGGGCATCGAGGCACTGCCGCCCAGACTCCACGCCTTCGACACCACCTTCTCCATGGGCGTCCTCTACCACCGCCGCTCGCCCATGGACCACCTGCGCGAATTGCGCGACACCCTGCGCCCCGGCGGTCAGTTGCTGCTGGAAACCCTGGTGATCGACGGCGAGCCCGGTGAGTGTCTTGTCCCTGAAGATCGCTACGCCAAGATGCGCAATGTGTGGTTTATCCCCAGCACTGCCACCCTGGAGAGCTGGTTGCGCAAGTGCGGCTTTGAAAATCCCCGCGCGGTGGATGTGGGCACCACCAATCCCGGCGAGCAACGCCGCACGGAGTGGATGCGCTTCGAATCCCTGGCGGACTTCCTCGACCCGGAATCCCCGGACAAAACCGTGGAAGGTCACCCCGCTCCCAAACGCGCTATTCTGGTCGCGAATGCGCCGTAGCTTCTGCCTTCCAGCGACAATTGAAGCCCGTTTATTCTGCCAGATAACCCACCTGTAGAATTTTCTGTGGAATATCGCCGAACCCCTTGATTATCACTACCATATCGGCAAGGTTTGCCCCTAAATGGTGCAAGCACCCTTGTAGGAGCGGCCCATGGCCGCCCCGCCGTTCTTACAAAACAGCAAACGGGCTTTGTGTACTGTATGAGCATCAGCGTTTTCGAACTTTTCAAAATCGGCGTTGGCCCCTCCAGTTCCCACACCGTAGGTCCCATGGTGGCGGCGCGGCAGTTTGTCCAGGACCTGGAAGACCGGCAACAGCTGCGGAATACCGACCGGGTACAGGTCCACCTGTACGGCTCCCTGGCCCTTACCGGTGTCGGCCACGGCACCGATATGGCCGTGCTGATGGGCCTGCTCGGCGAGGCGCCGGACACCATCGATGTGGACACCGTCGACCACAAGCTCGCACAGATCGATCAGGACCGGCAATTGCGGCTGAACCGCGATAAAAACATCGGCTTTGTTTGCGATCGCGACCTGGTCTTCCACAAAGAGGAATTTCTGCCCCAGCACGCCAACGGCATGACCTGCCAGGCCTACGCCGATGGCGAACTGCTTTTCGAGCGCAGCTATTTTTCCATCGGTGGCGGCTTCGTATTGTCGGAGGAGGATTTCGCGCACAAGGACCAGATAGCCACCCTGCTGCCCTACGATTTCAGCTCCGCAAAACAGTTGATGGAGCTGTGCGAAAAACATCACTGGAGCATTGCCGAACTGGCTATGGCCAACGAAAAGGCTTTCCGCACCAAAGAGGAAGTCAAACAGCAACTGTGGAATATCTGGGAGGTGATGAATTCCTCCATCCAGCGGGGTTGTCGCGAGCGGGGATTACTGCCCGGTGGCCTGAATGTGCGCCGGCGCGCGGCGGAGCTCTATCGCGAACTGAGCAAACAGCCCGAGGAGGAGCGCAATCAAGGGCTGGCAATTCTCGACTGGGTCAGCCTTTTCGCCCTGGCGGTGAATGAGGAAAATGCGGCCCGCGGGCGTATCGTCACCTCCCCCACCAACGGCGCCGCCGGGGTGATTCCCGCGGTGATCGCCTACTATGTGCAATTCGTGCACAGCCCGGAAAAGCACGGCGAGTTGAAGAACCAAGTGGTGAAATTCCTGCTCACCGCCGGGGCCATCGGCATGCTGTTCAAAAAGAACGCCTCCATCTCCGCCGCGGAAGTGGGCTGCCAGGGCGAAATCGGCGTGGCCTGCTCCATGGCCTCCGCCGGCCTGGCCGCGGTCCAGGGCGGCAGCAATCAGCAGATCGAAAACGCCGCGGAAATCGGTATGGAACACAACCTGGGCCTCACCTGCGATCCCATCGGCGGCCTGGTGCAGGTACCCTGTATCGAGCGCAATACCATGGGTGCAGTCAAGGCCATCAATGCCGCCCGACTCTCCCTTCGCGGCGACGGCGCGCATATCGTGCCGCTCGACAGCGTGATCGAGACCATGCGCCAGACCGGCGTGGATATGCAGAGCAAGTACAAGGAGACTTCGCTCGGCGGGCTGGCGGTCAACGCCGTCAACTGCTGACCGAGAAATGTAGGGGCGAACCTGAATGGCACTGACTTAAGCGGCTTCCGGCTCCCGTAGGGCGGATAAGCGAAGCGCATCCGCCGCCCCAGGCCTTGTAACTGGTGGATGCGCTTCGCTTACCCACCCTACAAATAAGGCCATTTGCGCTTAAGTCAGTGCCATTCGGGGCGAACCTTGTGTTCGCCCTTACAGGGGACCTTTCCATCGTCATCCCGGCACGCCGTGCTTGGTGTAGATATCGAATCGCCCCGACTTCCCTTCCAGTGACAGCGAAGGTTTTCTCGCCGCCAGAAAAGGGGCCAGCCGTGGCCGCTTTACCACGGTGCGGTAGTAACAGGCGGCAAAGGCCGGCTCGAGTAATCCGCCCGCATCTTCATCGCTACCCACCAGATGGTGGAAGGCCGCCATTTCCTTCTTTACCCCGGCACTCTTGCCGCGCTCCGGAAACATCGGGTCCAGGTAGACCACCGGAATCGAACCCGGCGCCTGATCCCGCAGCCAGTCCCGCGCAGAAACTTCGTTCTCTTCAAGGCTGAGGCGCTGTGCTATCGGGGCCAGTTCGACGTTTTCCAGGGCGGCTTTCTGTAATCGCTCCAGGCCGTCGCGCAGAAGCGCGCGCACCACCGGATTGCGCTCCAGCATATGTACTGTGCAGCCGAGAGAGGCGAGAACGAAGGCGTCCCGCCCCAGCCCTGCGGTGGCGTCCACCACCTCCGGATAAAATCCGCTGCGCAGGCCAACGGCCTTGGCAATCTGCTGGCCTTTACCTCCCCCATATTTGCGCCGGTGCGCGGCGGCGCCGCCGACAAAGTCCACGAAGACCGGTCCCGGCGCCTTGCGCCCGGTGGCACACAGCTGCAGACGCTCGCCCCGCTGCAATACGAAAGCCGGCGCCTCGAGCCGGGCCGGCTCCGCGCAATCCAGGCAGCGCAATTGCAACTCGCCCGCCAGTCGTCGCGCGGCCGGCAGCCACTCGGCATCGCTGGCGGTTACGGCCAGTTGATCGATCAAGGAAAATTCCGCTTTGGTTCAAAAGACGGGGATGCTAACTGACTATCGGGGCAACGCCAAACCTGTGTTTGGGCATGGCACTAAGTTAAGCTCCGAGCTGCTCCTGCCCCTAAGGATTGCGCTGTAGGAGCCTGCTTGCAGGCGAACATTCCCGGTGCCTTGCCGCGACCTCAATTCGCCTGCAAGCAGGCTCCAGGGGATTCCGCTTAACTTAGTACCATTCCGCCCCTACCCCGGTTCGGCCAGCCAGCTCAGCGCCTGCTGGTAATCAGCGGCTGGGAAAGGCCGCACCTCGGCACCGACGAAGTGGTCCACCAGCCGGGGCATAAAGCCCAACAGTGTGTGATCCGATACAACGGCAATTTTGTGGATACGCTTGTGGTAGTCGCGCAGGAAAACGCAGTGGGAGATCAGCGCGGCAAAACCCTCCCAGCCGGGAAAATGCCCCGCGTTGATCAGCAACCCTGCCAGGCGGCCGTGCTCGCTGATCACCGGGTCCACCTGAGCCTCCAGAGCCTGGAAATCTGTTTCCTCCAGCGGCCCCAGGGGACAAATTTCGAGCACCGAGTGATCGCAGTGCCAGTAGTGTTCTATCATCAATTGCCCTGCGGCTCTTCCTCCGTGTCCTCCGTGGAGGAATCCTCTTCGGCGGCATCTTCGCCGCGCAGCTTTTCCGCCGCCCGTTCAGCCGCTTTCTTGGCTGCGTCGCCGACCTCCTCTACTGCTTCACCCGCTTTTTCCGTTACGTCTCCCAATGCCTGTCCGGCATCGGAGGCGGCATCTTCGGTTTTATCTATCAGAGTGTCGCTGGTGTCGTCACCCGGCGGCGTGGTATCCGGCTCGTCGGATTCCCGGGGCGTATCGGTATCCGGCGGTGTGCTTTCCTCGCGGGGCATGGTTCCCTCATCGGGGGACCTGTCGTCCGGCGGTGTCATCTGCTCGCTCTCGGGCGTCTCGAGCGAGTCGTAGGAATCTTTGGCAGAATCGTCGCGGTCGCGCGACATAAAGTAGCCGATAATCAGCAGCAAAATAATCAGCGGAAGCAGTAGCTTTTTCATAAACCCACCTGTTGACCCCTGGCTGTTGCGTGTATTGAGGCTCAGTTTTGGCGGAACAATACGCCCTGCCCGAGCCCTTTGGTGCCAATCCATTCTTCACCAAATGCACAACACGGAAGAAGACGACGCCATATTGATAAGAATAACCCGTGATTGGGGTTCTTCAAGGAACATTATTCCTCTACTAAGTTTGGATTGTTGTAAATGGGAACGGAAATAGAACGGAGGGTTTTATGGGGCCTGCACCGGCATGACGTCAATGAAAGCTTGATTTGAAACAGAATATCTACAACGCGGTCGGGGAGCGATCAGCCCTGGAGATCGAATTCCTTGAGGCGGGCGAGCAAGGGGGCGGCTTCAGCCTCGGGGATTACCGCGTCGCAACTATATAGTTGCAGGCGGCCACGGCTGTCCGGGCGGGCGAAAATCAGGTAGCGGGCGCCCTTTTCCAGTTTTTGTCCGCAAGCATCCAGCCCCAGCCGGAAGGCGATCAGGCGATTGGCTTCACCTTTCCACACCTGCCGGGAAACCGCGGAGTAGACATAGCCGAGAAGTGCCACCATCCCCGGCTCGGACAGGGCGCTGTCCACATCCCGGTGGATTCCGGCAATCTGCACCTGAGCCACCAGTTCCGCCTCTGCATAGCGCTCGGCGAAAGTGTCGCCTCGCGCTTCCCCGGCCTCCGGAGCCTCCTGCGAGATACAGAGCGCCGAAAGGCTGAGTGCAATCGCGGCTATTGCGGCCTGTATTGTCTTCGCCACTCTGTTTCCTCCCAAACAAAAAAAGGGGCATCCAACGGATGCCCCTTTTTTCTCACATTATTTGAGCGGCAGCAACTCCAGCTCCACCCGGCGGTTCGCCTGGCGGCCGGACTCCGAATCGTTGCTGGCGATGGGATAGCGCTCGCCGTAGCCTACCGCCTGTACACGGCCGCTGGCTACCCCGCGACCGATGAAGAAGCTGGAGACAGAATTGGCGCGGCGCTCACTCAGCGTCTGGTTATAGACGTCGGAGCCGGTGCTGTCGGTGTGGCCGCTGACACGGATGGCGGTCTGGTCGAACTCCTTCAGCACGATCACCACGGAGTCCAGGGTGTCGTAGAAGTTCGTGCGGATGTCGGCGCGGTTGGTGGCAAAGGTGATGTTGCCGGGCATGATCAGGCGGATATTGTCACCCTCGCGCTGTACCCGGACACCGGTGCCCTCCAGGCGTTGGCGCAGGGCCGCTTCCTGGCGGTCCATGTAGTAGCCGATGCCGCCACCGATAGCCGCGCCGCCCGCGGCGCCGGTGATCGCCCCTTTCTTGCGGTCCTTCTTGCTCGCGGTAGCCGCACCGATAATGGCCCCGGCAACGGCGCCAGCGCCGGCGCCCTTGGCCACATTGCTGGTTTTGCTTTCCCCTGTGTAAGGGTCCAGCGTAGTACAGCCCACCAGTGAGCCCAATGCGAAAATTGCTACCCATTTTTTCATGTAAGGTTCTCCTAAACACTTGCTATCGGTGAACGGGTGTCGAGATTTGGGAAGACTAACAGCCTGTCGAGCATACGATAGCCCTAAGTTCGACAGGCTGTCAGCCTCCCCGATCCGGGAGGGAGTATTGCCGCGACCAACTGTCTGTAAGCTGAACCCGGCCCCTTTTTTTCGGAACAGAAGATTAGGCGGAAATGGCGGGGAGGTCTACCGGACAGCTCGCAATTATTGTAAGGAAAATGCTGGAAAGCGGTCAGGCCAATATCTGTGCCGCCGCCGAAGGCGCTCCGACCACAACAGCGGCCGTCTTCCACAAGTTCTGTGGATAACTCTGTGAATGAAGCGAGGAAAGGGAGCGCAAAGCGGCGCAAACTCTCGGTCCCAGCAATTTGCGCACTTTTTAAACTTCTTATTTTTCCTTTAAAAAACAATAAGTTATAGAGGCTTCACGCTCGATTGTGTCAATTTGTCCGGAGTGGGCAAACCCATCGCCCGACCCCCTCGCCATGTGGAAAAAAGTTTGTCAATACTTGATACCGGGAAGGGAAGGGCTTTTTTAGAAAAGTTTCTAATTAACCGAAATGAAACCTTCAGGCACGGAAATTAGGGTACGGTCGCACTAGATATGACGGCAGGATCTCAATAATGGGGCGGCTTTTCGTCCCGCTCCCGCCCCCCGCTTCGCAACTCGAAGGAAAGGTCCCGGTACTTGTCGCCCAACTCCTTTAATCGAGCCACTAGAGCGCGAATATTCGCATCCTGCAGCGAGATCACATCGTTGAGTTGAGCCAGAGTATCCTCCTGGAAAGCCAGGCGACTCTCCAGTTCCTCCACTCGCGTATTCAGTTCCGCCAGCCTATCCATCACAGGACTCCATACAGTTGTTCCACCAGGTTCGCCGAGCGCCGGTCCATAAACAGACTCTGGCCCAAACGGGTGGTGACGTAGCCGCAGCCGAGTTCTCTCTCCGGATCGGCAAAACCCACACTGCCACCGGCACCCGGATGCCCGAACCCCCGGGGACCGCCAAAGCGCAGGTCGGCGGAAGAGCCCCGCAGGACAAAACCGGCCCCGAAACCCACATCCGCCTGCAGTATGGCATCCTGCCCACGGCTCTGTTTGCGCCCCGCCTCGCGCACCAGTTCCGCGGGCAGGCAGGAGGGAGCGTCCAGCGCCAGGTCACCGTAGATGGCGGCGAGATCCCGCGCGCTGAAATGGCCGTTGGCCGCGGGAATCACCGCGCCGCGCCACTCCCGGCTGTTGGTGCCCATCATCAGGCTCACCGGGTTGGTAAACGCCATGGCCACGGGACCTCCGCGCTCCTCCTTGATGGCCCGGCCCACGGCGTTTTCCCGCAGTTCCGGCAATGGCTTTTTGAGCGGACCGACATCCGCGATGCGGGTGGACTTGTGGCCCAGCGCACCGAATCCGCCGTCCAGGCCCAGCGGTTCAGCCAATCCCTGACGGTAGAGTTCCGGCAGCGATTGCCCGCTTGCCCGCTCCAGCAGCCCACCCAGGCTCCAGCCGAACAGGAATGGGGAATAGCCCTGACGGCTGCCCGGCGTCCACCAGGGTTCGGTGGCTGCCACCTGGGCACAGGCGGCAGCCCAGTCGTAAATGAGGTCATCCGCAACCTTTTCGCGAAAGGCGATCAGTCCGGCACGGTGGCACAACAGCTGGCGGGGGGTGACCGCCTCTTTGCCGGCGGCGGCAAATTCCGGCCAGTAGTCCGCTACCGGGCGGTCCAGGTCCAGCTCGCAGGCGGCCACCTGCTGCAGCGCCAGCAGTGCCAGTACACCCTTGGAGGAGGAAAACACATTGGCCAGGGTGTCCTCCGTGTAGGGTTCCCGGCTCTCGCGGTCCACACTGCCCGCCCACAGGGAGATGATCAGTTCGCCGTGCTGGCGCACCGCGAAAGCGGCGCCGGTATCGCCGCAGTGGCGGAAGTTCTCGGCAAAGGTGTCGTAGAGTGGTTCGAAACCGGGGGCGCAGAAGCCGTGGATTTCCATGAGCGTCATCTATTATCCGGGGAAAAAACAGGCGCAAGGGTAGTTCCTTCCCCTGGTCCGCGCAAATCGTTTAGCATTGCCGATCAATCGAGGACTGGAGAAAACTGTGGCTGAACAGATTGCGATACAGGACCGGATACCCGACAACCACTGCTTCGGCTGCGGTCCAGACAACCGTCAGGGTCTGCAGATCAAGAGTTACTGGACCGGTGACGACGAGTCCCGCTGCGAGTTCACTCCCCGGCCCCACCACTGCGCCGGCCCCACTCACTACCTCAACGGCGGCATTATCGCCACCGCTATCGACTGCCACACCATCTGCACCGCCATCGCCGACGGCTACCGCCAGGCCGGCCGGGAAGTGGGCGGCGGAGAGAAAATCTGGTTTGCCACCGGCAGACTGGATGTCCAATACAAGGCTCCGGCCCCGATCGACAAGCCTGTCATTCTGGAGGCAAAAATCGTCGAGCGCAGCGAGAGGAAAACTGTCCTGCACTGCACCCTTTCCAGCGGCGGCCGCCTGTGCGCCACCGCGGACGTGGTGGCGGTGCGGGTGCCGGACAAGTGGTGAAAAGGATCGAAGATGAAAAAACAATTCGCAGTTATCGGCCTCGGCGCCTTCGGCGAAACCGTTGCCCTGGAATTAATGCGCCTGGGCAATGACGTGCTGGGGGTGGATTCCAACGAAGAAACCGCCGAGCGGATCGCCGACAGCCTCACCCAGACGGTGATTGCCGATGCCACTGATGAGGAGGCTCTGGAGGAGCTGGATTTGCAACGCTTTGACGCGGTACTGATCGCCATCGGTGAGCATATCGAAGCCAGCACCCTGTGCACCATGCTGGTCAAGTCCATGGGCGCGAAGGAAATCTGGGTGAAGGCCATCACCAGCATCCACCACCGCATCGCGCAGAAGCTGGGCGCCGACCGCATCCTGCACCCGGAATACGAAATGGGATTGCGCGTGGCCCAGAGCATGGCGCATCCCAATATGCTCGACTACATCAGCCTGGGGGACAGCTATTTCCTGATCGAGATCCGTCCCGGCGAAGCCCTGGAAAACCGGCCGCTTACGGAACTGAAATACGACCGTGAAAAAATCCACCTGCTGGCGCTCAAACACGGGCAGGAACTGATCCTCCAGCCCGATCCCGATCACCGCCTGCGCCGCAACGACCACCTGGTATTGGTGGGCGACGAGGACGCCCTGCGCCGGTTTTCCGAAGAATTATGAGAATCTGGCTTCCCGGCCTCCACACCCGAAGCGCGATGAGATTCGGGCTGCATCGCGCGTGGCGCTACAGCCCGCCGACTATTCTCGCGGTGAGTTTCCTGGTGCTGATCGCCGTCGGCGCCCTGCTCCTGTGGCTACCCATTTCCAGCCACGGGGGGCTGACGTTTTCCGAAGCGCTGTTTACCGCCTGCTCCGCGGTTACCGTCACCGGCCTGGTGGTGGTGGATACCGGCGGCGCCCTGACCCTGTTCGGCCAGGTCGTGGTACTGGTGCTGATCCACCTGGGCGGCCTGGGCCTGATGACTTTCGCCGCACTGACGGTGATGGCGCTGGGGGTGCGCTTCGGCCTGCGCGGCCAGCACTTGGTGCGCGAAGCCATGAACCAGACCTCGCCCGGGGATATGCTCGCGCTGGTGCGCCGGGTGGCCCTGCTGGCGTTCACCCTGGAAGCCCTGGGCACAGTGCTGATGGCAGTGGTCTGGGTGCCGGAAATGGGTTTTTGGGAGGGGCTCTGGTTCAGCTTCTTTCACGCGGCCTCCGCGTTCAACAACGCCGGCTTCGGCCTGCGCGCGGACAGCCTCAGCGCCTGGGCGGGCCACCCGCTGATCAACCTGGTGATCACCGCGCTGTTTATTATCGGCGGCCTGGGGTTTACCGTGCTGACAGACCTGCGCCGCCATCGGCGCTTCTCCACCCTCAGCCTGCACAGCAAACTCACCCTGTCCGGCACTGTTATCCTGGCCCTGGGCGCCTGGCTGCTGATCATGCTGTTCGAGTGGCAAAACCCGCACACCCTGGGCTCCCTCTCCACAGGCGAGCGCCCCTGGGCGGCGTGGTTTACCGCTGTGACACCGCGTACCGCCGGCTTCAACACCGTGGATACCGCGGGGTTGATAATGCCCAGCACCCTGCTGATCATCCTCCTGATGTTTATCGGCGCCGGCAGCAACTCCACCGCTTCGGGCATCAAGGTGAGCACCTTTATGGTGATACTTCTCGCCACCCGCTCCTTCCTGCTCGGGCGGCCGCAGCCCAGCGCCTTCCGGCGCACGGTGGCCCTCGATGTGGTATTCCGGGCCAACAGCGTGGTGGTGCTGAGTCTGATGATGGTGTTACTGGGCACTTTCCTGCTGGTGGTTTTCGAACCGCAGCTACAACTGCTGGACCTGGTGTTCGAGGGCTTTTCCGCTTTTGGCACCGTCGGTCTGTCCCGAGGAATCACCGGCGAACTCTCCCTGCCCGGACAAGCGGTGCTGATGGTACTGATGTTCACCGGCCGGATCGGCCCCCTGGCCCTGGCCTTCTCCCTGGCCCGGCCGAGGCGCAGGCGGGTGCGCTATGTGGAGGAATTGGTGCAAGTGGGCTAAATTTACGTTTTCTTTACGACTTTGGAGTAAAACCTACTGGATTCGTTACGGCACAGTTCTCTAGCATCTCACCGCACAACCGGGTAGCAGGCCACCCTTGGCGATGTAATGCAAAAGTACCAACGAATAACCACCATTTTTAATCTGTGCAGCTTTCTGGTCTTCCTCTACAGCCTGACAATGCTGGTCCCGGTTTTCGTCGGCTGGCTGTATGACGAAACAGATGTCTCCGCTTTCCTGATCACTTTCGCGGTTACCCTGGTCTTCGGCAGCACCGGCTACCTGAGTACGCAACACCGAACGACAAGTCTGAGAACCCGTGACGGCTTTTTGGTGGTGGTACTCTTCTGGGTCATTTTCTCCATCGCCAGCGCCACGCCGTTTATCCTCGACACCCGCCTCGACCTGACACTGACCGATGCGTTTTTCGAGGGCATCTCCGGCATCACCACTACCGGCGCGTCGGTGCTGCAGGACATCGACAAGCTGCCGCTCTCCATACTCTACTATCGCGCACAGCTCAATTTTCTCGGCGGCTTGGGGATTATCGTGCTGGCCATCGCCGTGATGCCACTGCTGGGTATCGGCGGCGCCAAGCTGTATCAATCCGAAATGCCCGGCCCGCTGAAGGAGAGCAAGCTCACCCCGCGCATCGCAGATACTGCCAAGCACCTGTGGTTGATCTACCTTTCGCTCGCTGGGCTCTGCGCCATCTCCTACCGCATTGCCGGCATGAGCTGGTTCGACGCCGTGTGCCACAGTTTGTCCACTGTGTCCCTGGGCGGGTTTTCTTCCCATGGCGATAGCCTGGGGTTCTATACCAACAGTATGGCGATCGAACTGGTGGGCGGTGTCTTCACCCTGCTGGCAGCCATCAATTTTGCGCTCTATTTCCTCGCCATCACCAAGGTCAGCCTGAAACCCATCCTGAGGGATTCCGAGTTCCGCTTTTTTATCACCATTGTGTTCCTGCTGGTGAGTTTCACCTGTATAGAGCTGTACCGCGCCGGCACCTTCGACGCGCAGGGGTCACTGGTGCACGGTTTTTTTCAGGTGCTGTCCATCATGACCGACAACGGACTCACCGCGGCTGGTTATCCGAACTGGCCGGAGCATGTGGCAATCCTGCTAATCGGCTCCAGCTTCTTCGGCGGCTGCGTCGGTTCCACCTGTGGCGGCATCAAGGCTATGCGTTTCCTGGTGCTCTACCGCCAGAGCAAGGAGGAGATCAAGCAGCTGGTACACCCGGATGCCCTCAGCCTGCCCAAAGTCGGCAGAACCCTGGTATCCGAGCGGGTAATCCGCTCCGTTTGGGGGCTCTTCTTCCTGTATGTCTTTCTCGCCTGCTTCTTTATCTGGGGAGTCGTCGCCAGCGGGCACGACCTGAAGACTGCCTTTGGCACCGTCGCCGCCTGCCTCAACAATATGGGCGTCGGCTACGGGGACACCGCCTCGGGGTTCGGAGGTCTCACGAATGAGGCGAAGTGGCTGATGTATGCGGCCATGCTATTCGGCCGGCTGGAGATATTTCCTCTGCTGATTGTCTTTTCGCGGATTTTCTGGCGTTATTGACTTGGTCTGCAAACCCGGGCTCTGCGCTTTGCCCATCCTGCCTGCGCTCTTGCAGGAGCGCGCCCCCTCCATACCGCTTACCAGCTGTTCAAACGGCACGTTCGGGGTAGATGAACCGGTAACCGACACCCGCCTCAGTCTTGATATATTTGGGTTCGGTGGGATCTTCGCCGAGTTTTTGCCGCAGGTGGCTGACAATGATGCGCAGGTAATGGGTATCGTTTTGATGGCCCGGCCCCCAGATTTCCTGCAACAGCTGGGTCTGGGTTATCACGCAGTTCGGCGACCTGGCCAAGCGCGACAGAACCGCATATTCCTTGGGGGTTAGCCCCACATTCTTGCCGCTGACCCTGACCAGCCGCTTGCTCAGATCGATCAGCAGGTAACCATCATCCAGCACCGGCGGCTGATCCGGCTTTACGCGATCCCTTAGCACGGCCCTGATACGCGCCATCAGCTCCTCAATACTGAATGGCTTGGTTACATAGTCTTGGGCCCCGGCATCCAGCGCGCGAACTTTTTCCTGCTCTCTTGCCCGCACCGACAACACGATCACCGGCACCGAAGACCATCCGCGCAGTTCGCCGAGCAGCTGGTGGCCGTCCATATCCGGCAGGCCCAGATCCAGCACCGCCAGGTCTGGCTGCTGCCTGGCGATCAGCGCCAGCCCGTCGCCTCCATTATCGGCTTCGGCAACTTCGTAGTCCTCGCTTTTCAGCGCAATACGCAACATGCGCCGGATTTGTGTCTCGTCGTCGACGATGGCTATCTTTGCGCTCATTTTCTCACCTCATTCCGCGGGCGATCACAAGAAATCGCCCCTACAGCGCGGGGTTGTCCGGACATTCAACCGGCAACTCCACCACGAAGCGGGCTCCCTTGTTGCCCGAACCCGAATAGACGTGCACGGAACCGCCGTGCGCGCCGACCATGCCTTGACAAATTGCCAGCCCCATGCCTGTGCTCTGTTTTTTCTGGTCACCCTCGGAAACCACATAGAACATATCAAAGATCTGCTCGCGCAATACCTCCGGAATGCCCGGTCCCCGATCCTCTATTTCTATCACACAGTTGTTGCCTGCCGAGTCAACATTGATATTGATGCTCTCTCCAGGAGGGGAAAACCTGGCCGCATTTTCCAATATGTTGAACAGCGCCTGCTCGATCAGCGCCGCATGGGCAAACAACAAGGGCGGGGGCGATTTTTCGGAATATTCAGTTTTTACAGCAGGGAAATAGCGTCTCAGGCGCGCCAGCGCACTGCTGATGATATCGGAGATGGAGACCCAGTCGCGCTCGATCTTCAGGTTGCCGTGGCCGAGACGGGTCATATCCAGCAGGTTCTGGATATAACTGTCCAGGCGCCGGCTCTCCTGAAGTATGGTATCCACCAATTCGTCCCGATCCCCTGGCGCCAACCTCTTGTCCAGGAGTTTCAGGCTCTCGGCGGCGCCCATCATTGCCGCCAGCGGGGACCTCAGGTCGTGAGAGACTGAAGAGAGCAGTGCTGAACGCAGCTGCTCCACTTCAGTTTTCACCCGCGCGGATTCCAGGTCCCTGGTCAGTTCAATCCGCTCACGCAACAGCATGATCTGGCTCCGAATACGTGAGGCAGCAGGGCCGCAGATCAGCGCAATCAGAAAAAGAAATATCAGGGTGGCCAGTTCATCTCTCTGCGATACCACAAAGGTATGTCGCGGATCGGTGAGGAAAAAATTGAAACTGAGAAAAGACAGCACCGCGGCGAGAATCGCCGGACGCGATCCATACTTGAGCCCGGTAGCCACCACCACCAGCACATAGAGCAACACCAGGTTGTAGTTTTTTACCCAGAATTCAAGCAGTACCGCAAGCCCGGTGACCCCAGCCACCGCTAGCAGGGCAAAGAGGTAGCCGCTGCCCAGCGGAGCGCTCCGGTGGTGTCGCGGCTCCAGTTCAATCCCTATGATTTTCTTTCGGGTTCGCAAACGTCTACTCCACCTGCTCCAGCTTGTAACCGCAGTGCTTGCAGTACTCCGCATCGCTGTCGTGGCCGGCCCGGCTGCAGTTGTCGCAGCGATAGCTCGACTTATCCCTGCCCAGCTCACCGGCCAGCTCCGCAGTCACTATCCCGGTGGGAACGGCGATAATCGAGTAACCGATCAGCATTGCCAGGGACGCAATAGCCTGACCGACAACCGTGTGCGGCGTAACGTCGCCATAACCCACTGTGGTGATAGTGACAATAGTCCAGTAAATACTTTTCGGAATGCTGGTAAAACCGTTGCCTGGGCCCTCCACCACAAACATGACGGAGCCGAAAATCACACACAACACCAGCATGCCGGCATAGAAGATCATGATCTTGCGGCGCGACTGCCACAGTGAGCGCACCAGCAGATTGGCGTCGCGCAGATAGCGCATCAGTTTCAGAATCCGGAAAATACGCAGTACCCGCAGCAGGCGCACCACCAGCAAAGTGCTGGCACCGGTGAGGATCAGCGCCAGGTAGCTGGGCAGTATCGCCAGCAGGTCCACGACACCGTAGAAGCTGAAAATATAAGAGCGGCGGTTGACCGCGCAGTAGATACGCAGCAGGTATTCGATAGTGAACAGGCCGGTGAAAATCCATTCCAGGATAAAGAACAACTCGCCGTAGCGAACAGCGATCGCCCGCACCGACACCAGCAATACCAGCGCCACACTGATCAGAATGGCCCAGATCAGGAAGACGTCGAACATCCTCCCCGCCCGCGTCTCCGTGCCGAAGATTATCTCGTTCAGCCACTTCCGCCTTCCGCTCAATGCCATGCTTCCTCCCGTTTGCGGCCAACTATAGCGCCACCGCAAAGCCCCCGCTAGACAATCGACCCCCTCCACCCCACAATCCCGCCAAACGAAGCGGAGGTTGTTATGGCAAAAGAGAACCGTCTGGTCTACTCCACCGATCGCGGCCGCATCAAAGAGGAACCGAAACAGCAGGCCCGCCGCGACGAGGGCGACGGTATCGTGCGCATCCAGCGGGAAACCAAGGGGCGCAAGGGTAAAGGCGTCACCAGCGTGCGCGGCCTGCCGGGCACTGACGGTGAGCTGAAGCTGCTGCTGGCGGAAATGAAAAAGCGCTGTGGCTGCGGCGGTGCACTGAAAGAGGGGGTGATCGAGATCCAGGGGGACAAGCGGGCGGAGATCAAGGCTCTGCTGGAGGCGCGGGATTTCAGGGTCAAGTTGGCCGGGGGATAAGCTTGAAACCCGTTGTAGAAGCCGTTGGCCACGATGGAGCCCGCAGTTTTTTCTGAAGTCCATCCATGGCGGGCCTGCGGCCCGTTGCCGAGCTGGAGCTCGGCGTTCCCGGGGACCGGCCCTACATTCTTATCAGCCGCAACGGCTTCACCTTGAGGGCCAGCTCCCGCTCCAGGCATGGTTGCAACAGCTGCGCCAGCTGGATACGGTAGTGTTCGCACACCGTGGCGCCGGCATTTTTACATTTGAGCTCCAACGCCTGCAGCGCATCCCGCAATCGCTGCCGGTCCGCCGGCAGTTCCGGCAGCCGGCTGGCGCCGATGCGTTCCTCCAGCATTTGCGGCATCCCGCTCTCGCACAGAGCGGCGCTATTGCCCGCCGCTTCGCACAAGGCCCGCAACTCGCCGGCGGCCAGGGCATAGAATTTCTGCAGCAGTTCCCGCTGACTGCCATCCAGCGACAGGCGGTCGATCATCAGGCCGAAGATGTCGCCGTAGGCGTCGAGCTTTTCCAGCCTCGCCGCCAGCGGGCGGTAAGCGGACAGCTGCTCCAGGCGGCTTTGCGGGTCCCTCTGCTCCGCGGTGGGCATGGATTCCAGCGTGCGGATGATGCGCAGGTAAAAGACATTGAAAATCTCCCTCTGCTGCCGCTCCAGTTCCTCGCGACGGGCGCGGTTGTCCCGCAGGCTCTTATCCGCTGCCGCCGGGGTGGACCCCGAGAGGAAAAATGCTTCCGGCTCGATTTTTACCTGGGCCCTGACCAGCGCCGCTCCCAGTTGCATGGTCGCTTCGCGCAGTTGCAGCTCCTCCAGGCGCCGTTCCTGCTCCCGCAGCTCCACCAGCTTGCCGCGCAGCCAGTCGATGGCCTGCTGCAAACCCATGGCCTGCAGTTCCCCGTTCGCGGGTAGCTCCAATGGCAAAAAGCGGCGCGGCGGCAGCTGGTTGAAATACTCGGCCATCACCTGCCGGGCCTGATCGGATTCCTTGCTGGCACACAGCAAGCGGATGTTATCCACCGCCCGGCTGTCCTCCGCGGCAATCGCCGCGCTGACGGAACTGCAAAGTGCGCCAAAATCGGCAAAGAGTTTCTGTACCGAAAAATCCTGCTGCACCAGCGGTGCCAGGGACAGTTCCTCGGCCCAAGCGACGCGCTCGTTGTCCGCGGCCTGGGTCCAGTCCCAGGAATCCGAGGCCTGCGCCATCGCCAGTTCGATATTCGAGCGGGTTTCCCGGTCCAGGTTGCGCAGTGTCCAGGCGATGGCATCGGGATAATTGGTTAGCCGCTGACCGGCCAGGGAAGCCTCCCGGTTCACCTCCGCCACCACCAGCTCCGCGTGCACCAACTGATGCCATTTGTCGGCAAAAGATGCAAATGCCTCGCTGCCGATGACCTGCGCCGCCCAGGCATCCCCCTGGCGCTCCAGCAGCCGCGCGGTGGGCCCGGTGAGGCTGCGGTGCAGGTCGTGCAGCTTGTCCACCAGAGGAATGGCGGCGCGCCCTCCCAGCGTCAGTACGCGGTGCAGCGGTTTCAACGGCGGCGCCACCTGCCCGCCGGGCGACACCGCGCTGCGCTCGTTTTCCAGTGCCCACTGCATCCACTGCAGTCGCCGGGCGATATCCCGTACCAGCCACGCGGTGGTCCCGCGCAGTTTCCCCTTGTAGCCGCCGAGGGCGCGGGCGACCAGCGCCAGCAGTTCATTGCCGGACAGCGCGCGCACCGCTCCCAGACCCAGGCGCAGCGGCAACTGCTGCGCCTTTATGTCTCCCGGCGCCGGCTCGGCCACCACCTCCGCACCGGCGGAAACCGACAGATGGCTCACTTGCGGCAGCCCGGTCTTTTCCGTCAGAACCCGGAGCAACAAATGGAGGGCCGGCGCGCCGTCTCTCGACAGTGGCAACGGCGCCGCTTCGGACTCCGCGGCAAAACGCCCGGCGGCAAAAAACGGCCAGAGCAGCAGAGCCGCGAGTGCGATCAGCCCCAGTGACAACAGGCTGCCCATCAGTCCGAAAGCGCTAAGCTCTCCGGCTATCAATGCCTGCGGAATCTGCCAGAGCGCGCGGGCGGCGCTGTATACGCACAGGGCCGCAAACAGGACAAAAACCCCCGGCACCAGGGCGGCCAGCAGTGTACCCAGAGCCAGTTGGGCCCGGTCCGCGGAAGATTCGCCCGGCGCCGCCGGCAGATCGCCGAACAGGGATTCCAACTGGGTCCTCGCCTTGCTGTTGGCAGCGGTTGCGGGCTTTGTCCCGGCAGCTATCGGCGGCAGTCTGGCAACTTGCGCTTTCTTCTCCGTACGATTGTCCGTATCCGTTTTGGGTTTCTGCTCGCATCGCTTCTCGGCAAATTGCAGCTTGGCCAGCAGCGCGCGGTTGTCGAACTTGCCCGCCGGGTGGACCTCCACGCGCACGCCGACCTGTTGCAGGCGCGCGCGGTATTCCAGTACCTGCTTGGAAGAGAGCTGGTCCTTGATCACCCAGCCCCTGACCAGCAGTCTGCGCGCCTGGGGGAGGGGCACGGAAAAGGCCGCCGCCGCATCCTGCAACACCTGCGCCGACGATTTGGCGCGCAGGGTTTTTCCCGCGGAAACAATCTGGAACATTTGCTGGCCGGACATAGTTCACCCCAGTGGGTCAGCTGAAAAATCGGCGGTATCGGTAAGGTTGGCGGAGGGTAAAAGATTCCCGCCCCGCGCGGTGCGCACTGGTTCTCACCGGGGATGCGAAATCGATAGAATGGAGATAAAGGGTGGATGCGTGCACGGCTGGTGTGTGAGCGGCATCTCAGTTGCGCTTGTGCCCCCCTGTTGCAATCGGCAAAATGCGCGGCTACCAAGACAGGAATGATGAGAAAGGAAACCCCGCCCATGAGCGACGCCCCGGCAAAAAAAGTAGCCCCCTACGGCAGCTGGAAATCGCCAATCAGCGCCGACCTGCTGGTACAGGACAGTGTGCGCCTGAGCGAGCCCAGGCTGGTGGATGGTTGCACCTACTGGCTGGAATCCCGCCCGGCGGAGAAAGGCCGCTCGGTACTGGTCCGGCACTGTCCGAAGGACGGGCGCAGGGATATCACCCCCGCCCCACTGAACGTGCGCTCGAAAGCCCACGAGTACGGGGGCGCCAGTTACCTGATCAGCGATAACACTGCCTATTTCGTCCTCGCCGACGACCAGCGCATCTACCGCATGGATCTGGACAGCCAGATGCCCGAGGCAATCACCCCCGAGGGACCCTACCGCCACGCGGACCTGTTCCTCGACCGCCGGCGCAAACAGCTGCTCTGCGTACAGGAAGACGGCTCCCCGGAGGCGAATGGGGAAGAGGCGATAGCCCGTATTGTCGCCATCCACCTGGAAGCCCCGGAGAAAAACCCGCCGCGCATTCTCGCCGAGGGCGCGGATTTCTATTCAAATCCGGGCCTCAGCCCCGATGGCAGGTGGTTCAGCTTCCTCCGCTGGTTTCATCCCGATATGCCCTGGGACGCCACTGAGCTCTGCCTGGCGGAGCTGGACGACAGCGGCCAGCTGGGAACAGTGGAAGTAGTCGCCGGTGGCGGAGGGGAATCCATATTCCAACCCCAGTGGTCCCCGGAGAGTGAGCTGTTTTACGTCTCGGATCGGAACAACTGGTGGAATATCTACCGCCTGGGAGAAGACTCTCAATCGGGTGAGGCCTCTCCCCTGTGGGAAAAGAACGCGGAGTTCGCCACGCCCCACTGGGTGTTCGGCATGTCCACCTACGGATTTCTCACCTCAGACGAAATCCTCTGTACCTTTACCGAAAACGGCCGCTGGCACCTGGCCACCATCGACCTGGAAGACCGCAGTCACGCAACCCTTAAACAGCCTTTTTGCGATATCGAGGGCGTGCGCTGCGAGAGCCACAGGGCAGTCTTTATAGGCGCCGGTGCGGACAGATTCCCCGCGGTAATTGCCTACGACAATCACAAAAAAAACTTTGAAACCATTGCCAGCAGTAACCGCCACCGATTGGACAGCGGGTTTTTTTCCCAGGCCCAGGCCATCGAGTTCCCCGCGGGCGAGCGACAGGTACACGCCTTTTACTACCCGCCCAACAATCCCGATTTTCAGGCGCCAGAGAGCGAAAAACCACCGCTGATCGTATTGAGCCACGGCGGCCCCACTGGCGCCACCTCAGCGGGCCTGAACCTGAAAGTTCAGTACTGGACCAGCCGGGGCTTCGCCATCCTCGACGTGGACTACTCCGGCAGCACCGGCTACGGCCGCAAATACCGCGAGCGCCTGAAAGGCCTCTGGGGCATCCTTGACGTGGAAGACGTCTGCGCCGGCGCCGAATACCTGGTGGCCAAAGACCTGGCCGACCCGGAACGGCTGCTGATCAAGGGCGGCAGTGCCGGCGGCTACACAGTGCTGGCCGCCCTCACCTTCCACAGTACTTTCAAGGCCGGCGCCAGCCACTACGGCATCGGCGATCTCACCACCCTGGCGCGGGACACTCACAAATTCGAATCCCGCTACCTGGACAAATTGGTGGGCCCCTGGCCCGAGGCGGAGGAACTCTATCGCGAACGCTCGCCGATCAATTATGTCGATCAGCTGAATTGCCCGGTAATTTTCTTCCAGGGCCTGGAAGACAAGGTGGTGCCCCCAAGCCAGGCGGAGACCATGGTCGACGCCCTGAAGCAGCAGGGTATTCCTGTGGCCTATATCACCTTCGCCGACGAGGGCCATGGCTTCCGCGACGGCCGCAGTATCAGGATGGCGCTGGAGGGCGAGCTGGAGTTCTACAGCCGCATATTCAATTTCCAGCTGCCCGAACCGGGGCCCGGCATTACCATAGAGAACCTGGAATAAACCGGTGGGAAGATGGAGACCGCCGCGCCCTCGCGGTTCCCGCTATATCACCCCCGAAGGCGCCGCGCGCCTGCGCGCGGAAGTAAAGCGCCTGTGGGAGGAGGAGCGCCCGCGGGTCACACAAGCGGTAAGCGAGGCGGCCAAACTCGGCGACCGCTCGGAAAACGCCGACTATATCTACGGCAAGAAGCGCCTGCGCGAGATTGACAGCCGGGTGCGCTTTCTCACCAAGCGGTTGGAGGAAGTCACCGTGGTGGACCGCATTCCGGACGACCGGGAGAAAATCTATTTCGGCGCCTGGGTCACCATTGAGGATGACGACGGCAACACCCTCACCTACCGTATCGTCGGCCCGGACGAGTTCGATGTAAAGCAGGGATTGATTTCCATGGATTCCCCGGTGGCCCGTGCCCTGCTCGGGCGGCGGCTGGACGACGAGGTGAATATCCATATGGGGGAAAAACGGGTGACCTACTATGTAGTGGATATCCGATATCAGGAATAACCCCGCTCCTGAAAATATCCGACACCACACCAACAACCACCCGAAAAGCGGGTGCGGGACAAGTTCATCGTCCGCCCCGTAAGCGGGATTGAGAAAATACTGGGCTGGGGCTGTAGAAATTGCGGCCTCTGCTTCGTCCCGCGGCTGAATAACGAAACAAACGTCAGGGCCGAAGGAAACCGGGTTGTCCTATTATGTAGGGGCAATCCGCTGCCGGGAAGACTTGGCCCCCGGAGATGCCCAAGGGGCAAACAGCTCAGGAGCATGATGCAAGAATGCCCAAGGACGACATCCCCGCCCCGCTGAAGGCGTTTGTCGATTCTGAAAGCCTCGTCGCCTTCGGCATCGCCCTGGGCCTCGGGCTGCTGATCGGACTGCAGCGGGAGCGCACCGCAGACCGCCTGGGGGGTATCCGCACCTTTCCGCTGATCGCCCTGTTCGGCGCCCTGGCCGCGAGGCTGAGCGATATTCAGGATATTCCGTGGCTGGTACCGACCGGGCTGCTGTGCATGACGGTGCTAATACTGCTCGGCAACCTCGAGCGGCTGCGCGGTGAGGAAGAAAGTACCGGCATTACCACCGAGGTGTCTGCCCTACTGATGTATGTGCTGGGCGCTTTGCTGGTTCTGGGAGAACTGACGGTGGCCGTAGTGATCGGCGGCACCATCGCCGTGTTGCTGCACCTGAAGCCCAGTATGCACGCTTTCGCCGAGCGCCTGCCGGAACAGGATCTGCGCGCGATCATGCAGTTCGCGCTGATTTCGATGATCATCCTGCCGGTTCTGCCGAACCGCACCTTCGGCCCCTACGATGTACTCAATCCTTTCAAGATCTGGCTGTTGGTAGTGCTGATCGTGGGCATAGGGCTCGGCGGTTACGGTGCCTACAAACTGGTGGGCGCCCGCGCCGGTACCCTGTTAAGCGGCCTGATCGGCGGGCTTATCTCCTCCACCGCCACCACCGTGAGCTACGCGCGCCGGGCAAAACTGGAAAAAGGCATGGCGGGACTGGCTGCACTGGTAATCCTGATCGCCTCCACCAGTATGTTTATCCGTATGTTTGTGGAAATCACAGTGGTCGCCCCGCGCGTATCTGCCGTGCTGCTACCACCGCTGGCCGCACTGCTGCTGATCAGTGTGGTGACCTGCGCCTTTGGCTACCGCTTTTCCGAGCATCACGCGAGCGAGATGCCGACCCAAAGCAACCCCGCGGAACTCTCAGCGGCGCTGGTTTTCGGCGCCCTCTACGCCCTGGTCACCCTGGCCGTGGCGGCGGCCAAGGACTACTTCGGCAGCCGCGGCATCTACGTGGTGGCGCTGATTTCGGGTTTTACCGATGTGGACGCGATCACCCTGTCCACCGCCAATCTCGCCGGCGACGGTCTGCTCGAACCCTCCACCGCCTGGAGGGCAATGGTGATCGCCACCCTGGCAAACCTGGTATTCAAGGCGGGAGCCGCCGCTGCCCTGGGCGGACGGACGCTGTTCCGGCGCGTGGCGCTGCTGTTCACAGTACCTTTTGTGGCGGGAATACTGGTGATAGTCCTGTGGCCTGACGGCTGAGAGCAAGTTCGGGGAAGCCGGGATATTTCGGGCGTTTCCTCCTGCCAACCACCGTCGGGGCTATATTTCAATGCCCTTTTTGCGCAAATCCTCCCTGGCATCGTCAGCCTTCTCCAGCCCGCTGGCACCGATGAATTCCAGCACCTGCGGAGCTTTGATAAATTCGATCTGTGAATACTCCACAATTTGCCAGCGATTGCCCGAGGGATCCCGAAAGTCCAGAAAGTGATCCCCGAGAATAGGAATGTTCAACGCATCCAGGCGCGCCTTGACTTTGCTTTTGTCATCCACCACCAGACCGAAATGCCGATGCTTGTCCTTTCCGGTATCCAGATTTTCGAAAAGCGCAATAAACTGGTCGCCCAGTTCGATAAAGGCCATACCTCTATCTCTGGAGCGTAACTTGAACTGAAACAGGCTATCGAGAAAGCCAATGGCCTCATCCAGGTCCCGAACATCGAGGGCGACATGATTGATACCTACAGCTCTGGCTCTCTCTCCGCCTTCGCTCATAGCTTTCTCCTCGCGCCGGCCGGGATATCATTCAGTGCTTTTTATGCCATTTGTCGTCGTCACCCTTCTCATATTTTTCCTTGACCGCATTCCAGGCAATCTTGGCAGCGCGCTCTTCGGTGTCGGATTTATCCTTGTGTTGCTTCTCCGCACTATTAAACGCCTCCTTGTAGATTTCCTGGGCGTGCTTTGGCAGGGGATTCTTGACATTTTTCGGCAGTTCGTTAACGGATCTGTAGGGCATGGATTTGACCTGCTTGTTTTTAAAAAGGGGGTGGGACAACGCTATAGCAAGGAGATTAGTCCACAGATTCCGCCAACTGAGGTGTTCGGCGACAACCGCTCCACAGGATTATCTTCGGAATATAATGAACAACTTCCAGCCCCTCAAGGATTACCGGCAACCTGCCACAGCGCGTCTTTCCCGCCAGGATGCGTAAAACGCTTCTTCAAAGGTACGATAGTGATCTATCGTTTATAAGTAATTTAGTGCGCCGACCTTCCGGGCTCAAAGAGGTTATCCATGCGCCATTTCTATTCTGTTATGGAGTGGTCGGGAGAACTATGTAGTCAGTTGCAGTCGCGAGACAGCAGAAAAACTTCTGGGCCACCGGCTCTCGCCGCAATTCCGGTGGATATGGACTAATCTAGTCAGGGGTGGCGCCAATCGCCGCTCGACCGCCCAGTCAAAAATAACGCGCTAACATAATATCTCACCAATACGGACATGACATCGCCCGCAAGAAGCAGATCCACGCTGATCAACTCTTTGTTACTCGCAATGCTCCTATGCAGCTGCGACAAAAACCTCGGGTCCGATAAGGTAAAGCAGGAAAAGGGTTCAGCCACTCCGGTACCATCACTTCGACAGAATCGCACTGCAGACAAAGTACCGGACATTCCACCCGCCACTTACGTGGGTTCGAAGCAATGTGCATCCTGCCATCAGGTGGAGTACCGGCTATGGCGGCAGTCCCATCACGACCTGGCCATGCAGAAAGCCGGGGACGAAACCGTACTGGGAAACTTCGGAAATATTGAATTCGATTACTTCGGGACCGCTTCCTCGTTCTATAAAAAGGATGGCCGCTTCTACGTCAGGACCGACGGCCCGGATGGCAACCTGCATGACTACCCCATCGCCTATACCTTCGGTGTCTACCCGCTGCAGCAATATTTGGTGGAGTTTCCCGGTGGCAAACTGCAGCCCCTGGGCATTGCCTGGGACAGCCGCCCCCGGTCGGAGGGCGGCCAGCGCTGGTTCCACCTGTACCCGGAGGAGCAGGTTCATCACGGCCACTCACTGCATTGGACCGGTATCGACCAGAACTGGAATTTCATGTGTGCGGACTGCCATTCCACCGACCTGCAGAAAAACTACGACCTCGCCAGCCAGAGCTACGATACAACCTGGTCGGAAATCAATGTCGCCTGCGAGGCTTGCCACGGCCCGGGCTCACATCATCTACAGTGGGCAGTGAGCCCCATCGGGGAAATCGCCCACAAGGGACTCGCGGTTTCCTATACAGAGCGGAAACAGGCCGTGTGGGCCATGGATACCGAAACCGGTATTGCACACCTGCAACAAGCGGCAAACACACAGACGGAAATAGAGACCTGCGCCCAGTGCCACTCGCGCCGCGCCACCAGTTTCCCCGGTGCGCAGGCCGGCGATCCGTTGCTGGATAACTTCAATCCGGCACTGCTGCGCGAACCGCTCTACCACGCGGACGGGCAGATTAACGACGAGGTCTATGTCTACGGTTCATTTCTGCAGAGCAAAATGTATGCGGCAGGTGTGACCTGCAGCAACTGCCACGAGCCCCACAGTTTGCAGCTGCGCGCGAAGGGAAACGACGTCTGCGCCCAGTGCCATCTGCCCGCGCGATTCGATACCTCCAAACACCATTTCCACCCGGTAAACAGTTCCGGAGCCCAGTGCGTCAACTGCCATATGCCGGCAAAGACCTATATGCAGGTGGACGTACGCCGCGACCACAGCTTTCGCATCCCGCGCCCGGATCTCTCGGACGAGTTGGAAACGCCGAACACCTGTACCGGCTGCCACAGGGACAGAAGCAACAGATGGGCTGCGGAAATACTTCAGGGAAAATTCGGCAAGCCCATGCAAGGGCACTACGGGAAGGCCCTGTACGCCGGCCGCCACGGACTGCCCGGCGCCGAATCCCAGCTGATGCAACTGATCACCGACGAATCCCAGCCGGACATCGCCCGCGCCACCGCGGTGAGCCTGCTGCCGCGGTACCTGGCGATGGAATCCGCGCAGTTACTGCAGGCGATCGCCCGGGGAGATGCCCCTCTGCTCAGCCTCGGCCTGGCGCAGCAGCTTGAAACCCTGCCACCCCAGATTCTACCGACGCTGGCCATTCCACTGCTGTATGAGGACGGGCGGGTCACCGCATCCCTCGCAGCCAGCGCACTGGTCGGGATGCCGGAAGACAGCTTCCCGCCCGCCGTACAGCAGCAGCTCACCCGAGCCCTGAACAACTACCTGGAGTCGGAAAAGTTCAATGCGGATCGCCCCGAGTCCCTCACCAATCTTGCCGGCCTGCACGCCCAGCGGGGCAACCGCAGGCAGGCGGAAGCCTTTTACCAGCGGGCACTGGCAATCGCTCCCCATTACAGCCCCGCCTACATCAACCTGGCCGAACTCTACCGCGGCGCGGGGCGCGAGAAGGAGGTGGAAGCACTGCTCCGCGACGCGCTGCACAAAGCTTCTGACCGGGCAGTTGTCAAACACGCGCTGGGGCTTTCCCTCGCGCGTCAGCAGCGCAAGCCGGAAGCGCTGGAATACCTTCGCCAGGCAGCCGAAAGCCCGGCGGCAACCGGCCGCTATATCTATGTGTACGCCATTGCCCTGAATTCCAGCGGCAATCCGCAACAGGCAATTTCAGTGCTCGAGCGGGGGCGCCAGCACCTTCCGCGCGATCGGGAAATACTCGGGGCCCTGGTGTCCCTGAACCGGGAAACCGGCAACCTGGCGCAGGCGCAGCATTACCAGCAGCTACTGGAGTAACTTTCTACGCCCTTCCGGCCTGTGAATAGCCGGCTCAAACCGAAGACAACCGCGAACGCACGACAATTTCCGCAGTGAGGGTATTGTGCACAGGGCAGCGGTTGGCGATATCCAGCAGCTTCTGCCGCTGCTCGCCGGTGAGTTCTCCCTCCAGGGTTATCTCCCGCACAATCTCATCGATCTTGCCCTCCCTGGTCTCACAGCCCTCGCAATCCTGCGCATGAATCTTTCGATGCGACAGGATAGTCCGCACCCCATCCAGCGGGATACCCTTTCGGTCGGCATACATACGGATGGTCATATTGGTACAGGCGCCCAGTCCCAGCAGCACATACTCGTAGGGACCCGGCCCGCGGTTATTGCCGCCGACATCTTCGGGCTCGTCAGCGACCAGTTGATGTGGGCCGGAGTGCAGGGTTTGGGTGAACCTGCCGTCTCCGGATTCCTCGACTGTAACCACAATCGGAGCCTGTTCGCTCATGGCTTCTCCTTAAATTTAACGTACACCTTCAAGCAAATGCCGGGCGATTATCAGCCGCTGAATTTCGCTGGTGCCCTCGTAGATGGTGGTGACCCGCACATCCCGCGCCATCCGCTCCAGCGGGAACTCCCGGGTGTAACCCACGCCGCCGTGCATCTGCAATGCGGTGTAGCAGGACTCATTGGCTTTTTCCGTGGCGAAGAGTTTGGCCATGGAGGCGGTGGGGCCGAAGTGCATGCCGGTATCTTTCTGCCAGGCGGCCTGCATCAGCAGCAGGCGCGCGGCTTCCATTTCCGTGTACTTGTCGGCCAGCTGCCACTGCAGGCCCTGGAACTGGGCCAGCTTCTTGCCGAACTGCTCGCGCTCCTGTAGGTAGGCGCGGGCGCAATCCAGCGCCTCCAGGCCGATGCCCAGCGCCAGGGAGCCGATGCCGATGCGCCCGCCGGCCAGTTCGCCGGCGGCAATGCGGAAGCCCCTGTTCTCCTCGCCTAGCAGGCCGGCGGCGGGTATCCGGCAGTCCGCGAAGGACACTTCGTTGGTGACCGAGGCCTTCTGGCCCATTTTTTCTTCCGCCTTGCCGATAACCAGGCCCGGTGTGCCCGACTCCACCAGGAAGCAGGAGATGCCCTTGCCTTTTGGCGCTTCGGGGTCGGTCACCGCCCAGACCACGAAGACGCCGGCGAACTCGGCGCTGCTGATAAACAGCTTGCTGCCGTTCAACACGTAGTCGTCGCCGTCCCTGATCGCGCGGCAGTGCATGGCGGCGGCATCGGAGCCGGAGCCGGGCTCGGTGAGGCAGAAGGAACCGGCAGCGTATTCGCCGCTGCAGATTTTCGGCAGGTATTTGCTTTTTTGCGCGTCACTGCCCACCGCCTGGATCACTTCCGCCACCATATTGGTGACCGAGGTGGTGAGGGCGGTGGAAGCACAGCCGCGGGCCAGTTCGGTGATCGCCAGGCTGAAGGCGATGGTGCCGGCACCGGTGCCGCCGAATTCCGGGTCGATATTGATTCCCATAAAACCCAGCTCGGCCAGCTGCTTGAGCTTGTCCAGCAACAGCTCGCGGTCGGCGGTCTTATCCAGTTCCGCGGCGACGGGCTTCAGTTCATTGTCGGCGAAGTGGCGCGCCGCCTCCTGGATCATCTGTTGCTCTTCGGTCAGTGCGAAATCCATAGGTACCTGCTTCTATTATTGCTTACTGAGTTGCCAACTACTGTAGAGGTTTCTCGTGCAGTGCATGCCATCCCTGACGCAACCTGTTGCGACTTGAGCCGGGATCTTGAGCTGAAACTCCGGGAGGGGCGGGCCTGCGGCCCGCTGGCCGAACCGGGGCTCGGCCGGCTGTCAGCGCTTGCCGCTTTTCGCTCTGGGTTCGGGGTCCGGCACCGCCACCGCGGTATCGGTCTTCACCTCCTCCATCACCACATAGGTGTGGGTCTCGCGCACCCCGGGGACGGATGCCAGTTTTTCACCGAGGAAACGTCGGTAACCGAGCATATCCTTGATACGTATTTTCACCAGGTAATCGAAGCCACCGGCGACCATATGGCACTCCTGCACCTCTTCCAGCCCGGATACGTGCTGGTTGAACGCCTCGAGCGCCTCGGTGGCGGTGTCGGTCAGGCTGACCTGGATATAGACCACCAGGCCGGCGTGGACCTTGATCGGGTCCAGCAGCGCCACGTAGTCGCGGATAAAACCCTCCCGTTCCAGGCGCTTGACCCGCTCCAGGCACGGTGTAGGGCTGAGATTCACCCGCCGCGCCAGTTCCACATTTGGCAGACGACCCGCCCCCTGCAGGATGCGCAGTATCTGCCGGTCTATCCGGTCCAGGTCTTCCAGTTGTCGAGACATAGCAACATATCCTACTAGTGCTTACACTTTTCTTCGTTATATTTAACCACATGTGACGGCAAAATGGCGATTAATCCTGAGGTATTTGCCACATAATCCGGCTTATTATTCTGGTCCTATTATTACAAGAGTTTGGGAGACCATCATGTCGACATCATTCGCCGGAGATCTGCACAGTGCCCGCCAGCGGGCCCGACAATACCTGCACGCCGACGAAAACCAGTGCGTCGGAGAGCTGCTGGCAGCCCCGCGTCCGGATGACGCATTGCGCCAGAAAATTCTCAATACCGCCCGCGAGTTGGTGCGCCACTCCCGCCAGCAGCGCAGCAAGCGCGGCACCCTGGATGCGTTCTTACAGCAGTTCGGCCTTTCTAACAAGGAGGGCGTGGCGCTGATGTGCCTGGCGGAGTCCCTGTTGCGGGTGCCGGATGCGGATACTGCTGACAAGCTGATCGCCGAGAAAGTTCATTCCGGCAACTGGTCCAGCCACCGCGGCCAGTCCGATTCGCTGTTCGTCAACGCCTCCGCCTGGGGCCTGATGCTCACCGGCAATATCGTCGAGCTGGACCCGGATATCAGCGAGCAACCCTCCTCCTTTATCAAGCGCCTGGTCAGCAGCATGGGCGAGCCCATGGTGCGCGCCTCCATGATGCAGGCGATGAAGATCATGGGGGGCCAGTATGTGCTGGGCCGCACCATCGAAGAGGCGCTCAAGCGCGGCCCGGCGGAGAACGCCCCCGGCACCCGCTTCTCCTTCGACATGCTGGGCGAAGGCGCGCGCACCATGGCGGATGCCGAGCGCTATTTCAACGCCTATATGGCGGCGATCGAAACCATCGGCAAGGACAATAGCCAAAAAGGTGGGGACAAGCGCGATGTGGTGGAGGCCAACGGTATCTCCATCAAACTATCCGCCCTGCATCCGCGCTACAGCGCGCTGCAGCGGGAGCGGGTGATGACCGAGCTGCTGCCACAGGTAAAACGTCTCTGTGCAGCGGCGGCCAGGTACGACATGGGCCTCAACATTGATGCCGAGGAAGTCGAGCGGCTGGACATCTCCCTGGATATTTTCGAAGCCCTGGCCCACGATCCCGAGCTGAAGGACTGGCAGGGCCTCGGTTTCGTGCTGCAAGCCTACCAGAAGCGCGCCCCGCATGTAGCCGACTGGCTGATCGCCCTGGGCCGGGACACCGGTCGCAAGCTGATGGTGCGCCTGGTGAAGGGCGCCTACTGGGACACCGAGATCAAGCATGCCCAGCAACTGGGCCTGCCGGACTACCCGGTGTACACCCGCAAGTGCCACACCGATCTCTCCTATCAGGTGTGCGCCGGGAAGCTGCTGGACGCCCGCGACGCCATCTATCCGCAATTTGCCACCCACAACGCCTACACCGTGGGCTTGATCCTGGAGCTGGCCGGCGACACTAACGGCAGTTCCAACAACAGCTACGAATTCCAGCGTCTGCACGGCATGGGGCATCTCCTTTACGCTCAATTGAGGGCGGTGCACGGCAAGCGCGTACCGGTGCGGGTCTACGCCCCCGTCGGCGCACACAAGGATCTGCTGCCCTACCTGGTGCGCCGCCTGCTGGAGAACGGCGCCAACAGCTCCTTCGTCAATCGCTTTATGGACGAGAAGACCCCCGTCGAGGAACTGGTGCAGGACACCATCGAACAGAGCGAGGCCTGCAATCCCTATCGCCACCCGCAAATCCCCCTACCGGAGGACATCTACATGGGCGCAGAGGTACTACCAAGAAAAAATTCACACGGCCTCGAGCTGACCGACCCAATGGCGGTGGAACCGCTGCTGGCGACAGTGGAAAAGCTGCGCAACCGGCAATTCTCCGGCGGGCCCATTGTCGACGGCGCCATGGGCAAAGCCGACGAGCCGGTGCACAACCCGGCCACCGGCGAACTGGTGGGCCACACCGCCAACACCGACAAGCACCTGATAGACGCCGCCTACCGCTCCGCCACCGAGGCCCAGCGCGACTGGGACCGCCTGGGCGGCAGTGAACGGGCGAAGATCCTCGACAGGATCGCCGAGCTCTACGAAAAACACATCCACGAACTGACCGCGCTGATCTGCCTGGAGGCCGGCCGCACATTGAACGACGGCATCTCCGAAGTGCGCGAGGCGGTGGACTTCTGCCGCTACTACGCCAACGGCGCGCGCCAGCACTTCGGCGGGCCGCAGGAGCTACCGGGCCCCACCGGCGAGAGCAACGAACTGGTCCTGGGCGGCCGCGGCGTCTTCGTCGCCATCAGTCCCTGGAACTTCCCCCTGGCGATCTTCACCGGCCAGGTGGCGGCCGGCCTGGCCGCCGGCAACGCGGTGCTCGCCAAGCCGGCGGAGCAGACTCCGTTGATCGCCGCCCGCGCCATCGAGCTGATGCACGAGGCCGGGGTGCCCGCGAAGGTCCTGCACCTGATCACCGGTACCGGCGCCGCCGTGGGCAAACCGCTGATCGAAGACCCGCGCCTGGCCGGAGTGGCCTTTACCGGCTCCACCGAGACCGCGCGCCTGATCAATCAGCAACTGGCGGTGAAAGAGGGCCCCATCACCCCGCTGATCGCAGAGACTGGTGGCCAGAATGTGATGATCGTCGACTCCACCGCGCTGCCGGAGCAGGTAGTGGACGATGTGATCCAATCCGCCTTCCTCAGCGCCGGCCAGCGCTGTTCCGCCCTGCGCATCCTCTGCGTACAGGACGTGATCGCCGACAACCTGTTGGAAATGCTCCGGGGCGCCTGCGAAGAGCTGACCCTGGGGGATCCGGCGCTGCTGGAAACCGACATCGGCCCGGTGATCGACGAGAAGGCTCTGGGCATGCTGGAGGCCCACCGCGAACGTATGCAGAAGGAAGCCGAGCCGCTGTTCTCTTTCGATCGCGACAAGCTACCCAAGACAGGCACCTTCTTCGGCCCACAGGTGGTGGAGATCGAGGATTTCTCCCTGCTGGAGCGGGAGGTCTTCGGCCCCTTCCTGCACGTGGTGCGCTTCAAGGCCAACGAGTTGGAAGAGGTGATTCGCCGCATCAACGCCACCGGCTACGGCCTGACCTTCGGCCTGCACTCCCGTATCGAGGGGCGCGCCGGCGCGGTGTTCAAGCGGGTGAACGCGGGCAACTGTTACGTGAACCGGGATATGGTGGGCGCGGTCGTGGGCGTAAACCCTTTCGGCGGCCAGGGCCTTTCCGGCACCGGCCCCAAGGCCGGCGGCCCGCACTACCTGTTCCGCTTTGCCAACGAGAAGACCAAGACCATCAATACGGTGGCCACCGGGGGCAATACCCAGCTGTTCAGTCTGGCGCAGTAAACTTCGGGATTCGGGACTCGGGACTCGGGACTCGGGACTCGGGACTCGGGACTCGGGACTCGGGACTCGGGACTCGGGACTCGGGACTCGGGACTCGGGACTCGGGACTCGGGACTCGGGACTCGGGACTCGGGA